>JAOZQF010000084.1 GCA_029932345.1 Desulfuromusa sp.
ACTAGAGTTTACTCGCCGATTTGGAGGTAACTCACTGGTTATCAAGTTCAATAGTGCTTGTTGGAGTCATCGCTCTATCCAGTTTTATCCCCCGCCAGATGAAGTAGATAACCGGGAAAACCAACAGTTCCATCACCCCTGATGTAATCACCCCACCGACCATCGGTGCCGCAATTCGTTTCATCACGTCAGCCCCTGCTCCGTGACTCCACATGATTGGCACCAGACCGGCAATAATTACGCAGATGGTCATGATCTTCGGTCGAATCCGCTTGACCGCCCCGTGATGAATGGCCTGGATTAGATCGCCACGGGTAAGCATCCGCCCATTGGTTTTCCAGCGTTCATAGGCCAGATCAAGGTAGAGCAACATGACCACCCCGGTTTCTGCCGAAATCCCCGCCAAGGCAATAATACCGACCCAGACCGCCACCGACATGTTGTAATCAAGCAGCCAGAGGAACCAGAAACATCCAACCAGCGACAACGGCAGGGCGACAAAAATGATAGCTGTCTTGACCAACGACTTGGTGCTGATATAGATGATGACGAAAATGATCAGCAGGGTTAGCGGGATAACCACCCTGAGTTTGGCCGCTGCCGCCTGCATATATTCGTACTGCCCACTCCAGACCAGATTGTAGCCGGGTGGCAGCTTGATTTTTTCCTGCACTTCCTGTTGCGCCCGCTTGACATAAGTTCCGACATCGACCCCCTTGATGTCGACAAAGACCCATGCCGTTCTCCGGGCGTTCTCGCTTTTGATCCCCGGTGGCCCTTTTCTGATCTTGATTTGTGCTACCTGCGAGATCGGGATGTGCTGGCCGGTCGGGGTCGGGATCAGTACCCGCCCTAAAGACTGCAGGTCATTACGATAATCGCGGGCGTAGCGGATATTGATCGGGTAGCGCTCCAACCCTTCGACGGTCTGTGAAATATTCATGCCGCCAATTGCCGACTGGATAGTATCTTGGACATCACCGACGGTGAGGCCGTAACGGGCTACCGCGTTGCGATCAATCTCAAAATCGAGATAATTTCCACCAACGACCCGTTCGGAAAAAGCACTCAGGGTTCCGGGAATCTCGCGCACCACAGCTTCGATTTCCTGGCCGATTCTCGACAGGATTTCCAGATCATCCCCCATCACCTTGATACCGACCGGGGTTTTGATACCGGTTGAGAGCATATCGATACGGGTTTTGATCGGCATGGTCCAGGCGTTGGTCAGCCCCGGGAACCTGATTGCATCGTTGAGCAGGGTTTTCAGCTCCTCGACATTGATCGTCCTCTCTTCCGGCCAGATCAACTTTAGTGGCTTCTTGGCCCATTCATAGTTTGCTAACCAGTTGGAATAGAAACGCTGCTTCGTCACCGTGCGCCACTCTGACTCAGGTTTGAGCATGATGGTGGTTTCCAACATCGACAGCGGAGCCGGATCGGTGGCAGTTTCGGCGCGACCAACCTTGCCGAAGACATGAACAACCTCGGGAAACTGAGCAATAATTTTGTCGGTTTGCTGTAACAGCTCCTTGGCCTTGCCAACCGAGATGCCGGGGAGAGTGGTCGGCATGTAGAGCAGATCACCCTCGTAGAGTGGCGGCATGAATTCCGAGCCCATCTTCTGAATTGGAAAAGCAATCGACAGCGTCAGCAACAGAGCAACCAGCAGCACCATCTTCCGCCATCGGATCACAAAATCAACCAACGGGTTATAAACCCAGAAGAGAAAGCGGTTGATCGGGTTCTTCCGTTCTTCGGGAATCTTTCCGCGAACAAACAAGCCCAGTAGCACTGGTACAAGGGTCACCGAGAGCAATGCCCCCGCTGCCATGGCGTAGGTTTTGGTATACGCCAGCGGCTTGAACATCCGTCCCGACTGTTCGCCCAGGGTAAAAACCGGGAAGAAGGAGACGGTGATCACCAGCAACGCATAGAACAACGAGGGACCAACTTCCTTGCAGGAGGCGGTGATAATTGCCCAGTGCTCTTTCTTGCCACGATCCCGTTCCAGGTGTTTGTGGGCATTTTCAATCATGATAATGGCGGCGTCGATCATTGCTCCGATGGCGATAGCAATCCCACCCAGACTCATGATGTTGGCATTGATTCCCTGAAAGTACATGACCATAAAGGCCATCAGGATTGCTATCGGCAGGGTCAAGATGGCGACCAGAGAACTGGGCAGATGGAACAGGAACAGTGCCGTCACTATCGCAACAACGATGCTCTCTTCGATCAGCTTTTCGGTCAGATTGTCAACTGCCCGCTCGATCAGCCCACTGCGGTCGTAGACGGCCTTGATCTTGACTCCCTCAGGCAAGCCGGCCTGTAATTCTTCCAGTTTTTTCTTGACGTTTTCGATGGTTTTAAGGGCGTTGCCGCCGAAGCGCATGATGACTACACCGCCAACTGCTTCACCCTGGCCGTCCAGTTCTGCAACTCCGCGGCGCAGTTCTGGACCAATGGCCACCTGTGCCACATCTCGCAGCAGAATTGGCGTGCCACGCCCGTCATGACCGACGACCACTGTTTCCAGATCTTCTACTGACTTGATATAGCCTAATCCCCGAACCATGAATTCGGTTTCAGCCATCTCTATCAGTCGGCCGCCGACATCGTTGTTGCTTCTCTGGATTGCTCTGCGGATCTTCGGGATTCCCAGGTTGTAGGCAAACAGCCGGTCGGGATCGACCTCAACCTGATACTGTTTGACATAACCGCCGATCGAGGCAACCTCGGAGACACCGCTGACCGAGGTCAGCTCGTAGCGGAGAAACCAGTCCTGGATCGAGCGCAGCTGCTGCAGATCATGTCGATCACTCTCCAGCACATATTCGTAAATCCAGCCAACCCCGGTGGCATCTGGCCCGAGACTCGGGGTGACCCCTTTGGGCAGCCTGCTGGCCGCATAGTTGAGGTATTCCAGAACCCGCGAACGGGCCCAGTAGAGGTCGGTTCCATCTTCAAAAATAATATAGACAAAAGAGATGCCGAAAAAAGAATAGCCGCGAACCGTCTTCGCCTTGGGAACTGCCAGCATCTGAGTCGTCAGGGGGTAGGTCACCTGATCTTCCACCACCTGTGGTGCCTGACCCGGATAGTCGGTAAAAATGATCACCTGAACATCAGACAGGTCCGGAATAGCGTCGAGCGGGGTATTTTTTAGTGCATAAATGCCACCAGCGACCAAAAAAAAGGTCATCATTAATACCATGAATTTATTTTTGATCGACCATTCGATCAGTTTTTCCAGCATATCGTTGTCCAGTCAGTGATTACGTAGCGTTCGGAGCAATGGAAAAGTTTTGAGCCAGGTTTTTAATTGAACAGGCTGTCCAGATCTTCTTCGCTTGTTTCCTGGTCATCGGCAAACAGATTCTCAGTGTCATTTGTCACTCTGTTCTCTGGAGATTCTGCGCGAGTCGGGTTAACCATTTTCTGGATCGCTTCGCGTAGTTTGCTCTCCGAATCGAGCATAAACTGGGCACTGGTCACCACCTGCTCCCCTTCGAATAATCCCTGCAGTACTTCAATGTGTCCATTCTCCCCTTGCAACCCGGTCTGAACCTGGCGCGGTTCAAAGCGGCCGCCTGAGAGAGCAACAAATACCGTCTGCTTTTCACCGGAGTGGAGAACTGCTTCCTGCGGAATGACCAGAGCATCCTCAACCTGTTCACCGCGTAAATAAACATTGACGTACATGTCCGGGCGCAATTCGAAATCAGAGTTGTCAAGTTCAATCCGTGCTTTAACTGTCCTGGTTTTGGGTTCTACGTAGGGATATAGATAATCAATATGAGCGTCAAACTTGCGACCATGAACATAAGGGAGTTCAACTTTGACCTGCTGCCCGGTTCTCACCCAGGGGAGTTGATATTCGTAGAGATCGGCCAGCACCCAGACCTTCGACAGGTTGGCAAGGTTGAGCAAGGTCATCCCCGGTTTGATATACATCCCTTCGTTGATCATTTTCTTGGTTACGATCCCGTTGTAGGCGGAGTACAGGGTGACCGTTTTGCGCACCTGGCCGGTTTTTTCGAGCCGGTCAATCTGCTTCTTGCTGACATCCCAAAGTTGTAATCGTTTTCGCGATGAATCGAGCAGCCGTCTGGCGCTTGCGGAAATTTGCGGGAAGCTGCTCTGCTTTAAAGAGTTGTAGTTATCGCGAGCCAGCAACAATTCCTGTTGTGCGGTGACCAACTCGGGACTATAGATTTCGAGGAGCCGTTGCCCTTTTTTGACCTGTTGACCGGTTTCGGCGATATAAAGTTTTTCTACCCATCCGGCAATTTTGGCGGTGACCACATATTGTTTCGACTCCTCATAGCTGACCAGCCCGACAGTGCGGATTGTGCGCGAAAGATCGCTACGCATCACCGCTGCAGTTCGAACCCCCATATTCTGAATCGTGGTTGGATCGATGGAGATTATTGCCCCACCGGTTGCCTGATCTTCGTAGACAGGGATCAGATCCATTCCCATTGGTGACTTACCCGGTTCGTCGCGGATGAAGGTTGGGTCCATCGGTGCCTGCCAGTACTTGATTTTGCGTTCGCCAGAAACAGCTGCAGCATCATTGCCACCGGTTCCCTGTTTCAGCGGGGTCAAATCCATCCCGCAGATCGGACAACTCCCCGGCTCGTCGACGATGATCATCGGGTGCATGCCGCAGGTGTACTTGGTGTTTTCAGCATGATTGTGTTCCGTTTCGACAGTTGAGGATTGGCTAGAGCTAAGATCTCTACTGAGGAAAACTCCACCAGCCAGCAACAGAACAGTGAATAAGTATAATATTGGTTTTAGGAGCCGTTTCATCGTGGTGTTATCCTTTGAGAGGTTTCTGCGGGGGTTCCAGTTGATCAATATCAAGACCCGCAACAGCCTCTATTTGGGCTTGACTGCGCTGCTGATCACTAAGGGTGCGGGCGTAATCGATTTCGTAGCGATATAGGCTCATCGCCGCATCAAGCAAAGAGAGAAAATCAACTTTATCGACCTGATAGGCACTCATAGTTGCTTGAAATGTCTGGGTGGCCTGGGGAATAATTCCCCCACGATACAATTCTGCCAGTCTACCGGCCTGCTCAAATCGGGACAGAGATTGATGAATCATAAGATGTACTTTATTGCGGAAATCGTTGCGTTTCTGGTGAGCCAGACGCAAAGCTGAATTGGCTTCGGCAACCGCCGCAGCACGGCGAGACCGATGTACCGGAAGGTTGAAACTGATACCGGTGCTGACAAAGTCGGTGCCACCATCGACCAGAGAATTATCCCGCCAGCGATAGCCTGCCCAGATGGTGAAATCGGATTTATAATCAAGCCGAGCCAGTTTTCGTTGTGCTGTGTACTGCTCAATCAGGGCTTCAAAAGAGGTAAACATCGGTCTATTCTGTTCTGCTGCTTGTTGCAAGTCATGAAGGTTGAAGGTCGTCACCGTCGCCTTCAGTGTCTCAGCAATTGTAAGTGTTGCATCGGTATTGCGGCCAGCCAGGCTGTTCAATGTTGCCTGAGTTGCGGTCTCTTTCTGTTGTAGTTCAAACAACATTTCCAGTTGTTTGGAGAGCTGTAGATGAGCCTTCAATACATCCTGCTGTAACCCCTTTCCAACTTCATAGCGAGTCTCGGTCAGCCTGACAAAATCATCCAGAATTTTCAGATTACGGTTGGTCAGTTCAATCGCCTGACGTAGGAACAGCAGTTGGTACCAGGCGTCTTTGACCTGTTGTCTGACCTGCAACCGGGCATCCTGGTAAGCCGAGGCAAACCAGCGGCTTCTCTGGGCCGCTATTTTCCCCCTGGTATCCAGTTTGCCCGGAAAGGGAAACTTCTGCGCTAAGCGAAGTTCATTGCCGGTCATCGGTGTTTGATTCGTTTTAAAATTATCGGTCGGGTAATTCAACAGTGAGATTGACAATATCGGATCTGGTAGTGACGTCGCTTGATCGATTTTACTTTCGGCAACACCAATTTGTTCAAAGGAGACCTGCAGTGATGGATTTCTGCTATCTGCATCTCTCAATAGATCCGAGAGCTGAGTTGTCTGGGCTGCGAAGGAATTAAAAGAGACCACCCAGAGTAGAATCGATAGCCAAGAAATTTTGGTTAAGAAATGCATTTTATCGAACCCCTGAATTAAATGAAATTAAACCGGCATTTCATCTAATTCAGGAATTATGCCAAAACAAACTTCAAGTAAAAACATATAGTTATGGGTTTAAATGCTGTTTTGGCTTGATTCCTTTTGTAGAATATTCTCTAGTTATGTATAGAATATTCTACAAAAACCCCTTGCTGAAGATGAAGTGATTGAGTTTATGTCAAAATAGTCCAACAAATAGACATGGTCGTTGGTCTTCTGTAGAATATTCAGATGGTTATTCGTATGACTCTGAATATTTTCGATATTGATTGGTTTTTTAAGTGAGGCAGAGGTTGAAGGATCTAAAAAATAAGAGAGAATTTTGGGTGAGATTGTCGATAATCTTTCTGCTTATCGTTGTCGTGACTCTTTTGCACTACGGCACCGGGACGGATCATGGCAATTATCATGGCATTTATCGGCGACTCTATTATCTGCCAATTATCTTGGCGGGATTCTGGTTCGGTATCCGTGGGGGGGTGTTGTCCAGCCTGGTAATTTCGGTCATCTACACACCACACATAATGATCCAGTGGGACCATAATCCTTCCCTGCGCCTGGAACAAATGCTGGAGATATTGCTGTATAACATTATCGGTATATTGACTGGATTTCTCTCTTCACAAGTAAACTTTCAACGACTTCGTGCAGAAAAAAATATACACAGTCTCTCTGAAAGTTATTCAGAACTGAGAGAAAAGGCGGATCAGATTGTAGAGATTGAAGATCAATTACGGCAGGCCGATCGGTTGACCGCTTTGGGGGAGTTATCTGCCGGGATGGCTCATGAAATTCGTAATCCTCTAGGGTCAATTCGTGGTGCCGCAGAAATATTGCAGGACTCTTTTTCAAAGAACCATCATCATAGCGAATTTATTAATATCTTGATCTCCGAAGTTGATCGGCTCAATCAAGTGGTCGAGGGGTTTCTTAATTTTGCCCGCCGGGAAGCCGGTCAACAGACTGAATTTAATCCCAGTGAAGTTCTTCAGGAGGTTCTCCAACTGACCCATCAACAAGCGATCAATAACAGAATCAAGATCCACCAGATTGAATCCCTTATTCCTCCAGCAATCGGGGACGCCACCCAGTTTAAGCAGGTTTTCCTCAACCTGATTCTTAATGCGATTCAGGCGATACAATATGATGGTGATCTCTGGATAGAGTCGGATGTCTCGGAGCAGGGGAGTATTATTATTAAGTTCAGGGACAGCGGCCCGGGAGTCTCGGAAGAGTATCTCGGTAAGTTGTTTGATCCATTTTTTACAACAAAAACTTCTGGGAGCGGGCTTGGGTTGGCGATTACTTACAGAATTGTGCAAAGCCATGGCGGGAAAATCAGCGTCATAAATTCACCGAATGATGGAGCTGAATTTAAACTGACTCTCAAGCCGGCAAGTTGCTGAGAATAGCTACCCCCATTTTTTATTAGCGATCCCGCTATTAGACAATTTCATCGATAATCCGACTATCGAATACCCGCTGACTCTTTTTCTCCGACCTTGGTAAACTGGCGTAATCAACCAGCTCCAGATCAGCTGAGACCAATAACTGTTTCTTGATCT
>JAOZQF010000085.1 GCA_029932345.1 Desulfuromusa sp.
TGTAGGTATCCGGTTTATAAGGTCCTGAAGTCGGCACACCCAGATATTTTGACTGTTCTTCTGTCAATACGGTTAATTTGGCCCCCAGTTTATCCAGATGCAGCCTTGCTACTTTTTCGTCAAGTAGTTTCGGCAGAACATAAACTTTATTCTCATAACTCTCTGAATTATTAAACAATTCAATCTGCGCCATGACTTGATTGGTAAACGAAGCGGACATCACAAAGCTCGGATGACCGGTTGCACAACCCAGGTTCAATAAACGCCCTTCAGCCAAAACAATCACCCCGTGCCCATCTTTGAAAATCCAGCGATCCACTTGTGGCTTGATATTTACCCTGGTGACCGAAGCATCTCTTTCAACTGCTATCATCTCTATTTCGTTATCGAAGTGGCCGATGTTCCCGACAATGGCATTATTTTTCATCTGCCGCATATGCTCCAGGGTAATGACATTTTTATTACCTGTCGTCGTCACATAGATATCTGCATAATCAAGAACATCTTCGACCCGTTTCACCTCGTAACCCTCCATCAATGCCTGCAGAGCACAGATCGGGTCAATTTCAGTCACTATCACCCGCGCACCTTGTCCGCGTAGAGATTGACAGCACCCTTTACCAACATCCCCATAACCACAGACGACTGCAACTTTTCCCGAAATCATCACATCGGTCGCACGCATGATGCCATCGACCAGGGAGTGGCGGCAACCGTAGACATTGTCAAATTTTGACTTGGTCACCGCATCATTAACATTCATCGCCGGGAACAACAAACTGCCATCTTCCGCCATCTGGTAAAGACGATGAACACCTGTCGTTGTCTCCTCCGTGACCCCTTTAATTGAGGTTGCAGTCTGAATCCACCGTCCAGGATTTGCGGCAATTGATTTTTCCAGGGTTTTGACCAATTCATACCAGTCCTCTGGATCATCCTCTGACACTTCAGGAACAGCAGATTTTTCCCATTCATCCCCTTTTAGAACAAACATCGTCGCATCGCCGCCGTCATCGAGAATCATGTTTGGATAGTCCCCTTCAGGCCAGGTCAATGCCTGTTCGGTACACCACCAATATTCGTCAAGGGTCTCCCCCTTCCAGGCATAAACCGGAACTCCCTGAGGATCTTCAGCAGACCCCTGCGGACCAACTGCAATGGCAGCAGCAGCATGATCTTGAGTAGAAAAAATATTACAGGAACACCAGCGGATCTCTGCCCCCAACTCAATCAAGGTTTCAATCAAAACCGCCGTCTGGATGGTCATATGGAGAGAGCCGGTAATCCGTGCCCCCTGCAATGGATATTGTCCGGCATACTCTTCGCGCAAAGACATCAATCCGGGCATCTCTTCCTCAGCTAACAGAATCTCTTTACGTCCCCATTCGGCCAGAGCCAGGTCTTTTACTTTAAAATCGTTAAAATTTGACAATTTTCTCTCCTCTAATAAATTAAAATACCGCCTGAAGTAACATTCCGTAGGTCTCTTCCCCGATGAAGGGGGTCACAACAACTTTTTCTCGATACCGATCAGTCAATAAATAGGTGCTTACCACCCCGATCACCGCCCCCGCCAGAACATCTTTAAAGTAGTGGTTATCCGATTCAATGCGGCTCCAACCAACGAATGAGGCGGCTACAAACGCAGGCGCACCCGATGACCAACCATAGCGCTGTTGTAAAAATGTCGCCCCGGAAAATGCCATGGAGGTATGAGCCGAGGGGAAAGAGTGCGACTTTCCATTGGGGCGTTCCTCATCAATGGTATATTTCAGCAGCCCTGTCGTCCCCAGTGTCACGAGCAGGGACTTGGTATATTGAACCATCCCTTCTCGATCATCCCGAACCAGAGTGTTCCCCCCGGCAGCAACAGTAAGACTCACCAGAACAATATTTCCTGCAAGCTCTATATCATCACCGGCATAAACTGAAGTTAAACAGAGGGAAACTGTCAATAACATGCTGATCAACATGAGGCTGATCGGGGCTATTTTTTTCACCATTAATTTTCCCGCTGAATATTTTCGCTACTCAAACTATCTGTTTAGCATAATTTGCCGGTTCTATGCGACTCTCTTTTTCTCTTTTCTGGAGAGCCATAGTGATGTCAGCTCAAACCAGCTACGCAGCAGAAGAGTTGCAATAAAACGACCCAACAAATTATCCGTCAAGAAATCATAAACCGGCTCGAAAAAATTAAGCCGTGATTTATTGCCGGTTCCAACCGGCAAGTTCTGTCGAAACGCCCGCCGAGAATCGGCGGCAAAAAACAATTGCCAGGCATGACCACGGATATAGCAACCACTCAACCACCAGTACCGCCAACGTTCCCGGATCGGTAATTCGTTGAACATCTTCCTGATCAGCTGAAAAAAAGGGGCCAGCAGAAGTTTTTCACTCTCCTGCTGTTGCCGATAGACGTCGGGTGCCATGGTAAAAAAACGGTTCCAGCCAATCGTCCGAAAACACATGATCAACGCTCCGAGCAACTGCCGCTGCCAGAGTCCCTCTGTCTCAAAACGGCGAGCTGAAGTACTGATTTCAGCGGGAAGCAGCTGCCACTGTCCCACCCGGCGAAGTCGTTCCGCAAAATCGGTATCCTCCATCGCGGGAAGTTCTTCACAAAAGTCGCCAATCTGCTTCAGGAGACGGTAATGGAGAAAGAAACCCTGGTCACCATGAATTGTCTCCGGTCGTCCCAGCCGGGCTTTCCATTCATAAAAATAATATCCTCCGGGAAGAGAGTGATCTTCCCGACGAAATTTTAAAGCAAAATGTCCGGCGACATTTTCACTCCCAACCCGCAACAGAAAATCCAACCCCTTACGGAGTGCCAAGGGATCAAAAAAGCGGCTGTCAACATGGAGAAACAATAACCATTCACCGGTTGCAATGGCTGCCGCACAATTCAGTTGCCGACCCCGTCCTGCCGGACACTGAAGTATTTTTAAATCAACCCAATCAGGATCTTGCTGCTGTAGCCATTCCCAACTTCCATCCGTTGAACCTCCATCACAAATGACCAGCTCCAACTTGATATCCTGTTGCTGGTTTAAATTTACAAAAAACTCCGGCAGTTGTGCACGTTCATTGAGAATCGGCACAATAAGAGTGAGTTCTACTTTATCCATTTGATCAGTCACCATTTTGGTGGAAAAAACCATTCACATCGGTCATACGTATGCTATGATTAATAGAGTATTTTATACTATCGGCTGTTCTGACAGTGCAGTCAGGACGATAACTTTTTACAACTGACATAGCAAGGGGCTGAAAATGAGTGAAATCATTGACATCTATGCTCGTGAGATTCTCGACTCACGCGGCAATCCAACCGTAGAGGTAGAGGTTGCTTTGGAAACTGGCGTCATTGGACGCGCTGCAGTGCCGAGCGGAGCATCAACAGGAGAACGAGAAGCTCTTGAACTTCGTGATGGTGACAAGAATCGCTACCTTGGCAAGGGGGTTCTCAAAGCTGTTGAGCATGTCAATGATGTCATCGCCGCTGAACTGATTGGCTGGGAGGCAAGTGACCAGATCGGGATTGATCGAAAGCTGCTGGCTCTGGATGGAACCGATTTTAAAAGTAAACTTGGAGCCAATGCCCTGCTTGGAGTCTCCATGGCTTGCGCCAAAGCCGCTGCTGAAGATGCTGGACTGCCACTTTACCAATATATCGGTGGTGCCAATGCCAAAGAGCTCCCGGTGCCGATGATGAATATCATTAACGGTGGCGAACATGCCGACAACAATGTGGATATTCAGGAATTCATGATCATGCCGGTTGGCGCCGAAAGCTTCAAAGAGGCACTCCGGATGGGTGCGGAGATTTTCCATACCCTGAAAAAAGTCTTGAAAGATAAAGGCTATAACACCTCAGTTGGAGATGAGGGTGGGTTTGCCCCCAATCTTAAAAGCAATGAAGAGGCTCTGCAGGTGATCATGGAAGCAATTAAATCTGCTGGTTATAAGGCCGGGGAAGACGTCCTTCTGGCACTGGATGTTGCCGCATCGGAAATTTACAATGACGGTCAATATAATTTTACCAACGAAAAACAGGCGATCAAGACAGCAGCAGAAACAGTCGCATTCTATGAAGATCTGGTAGCACGCTATCCAATTATCTCCATTGAAGATGGTCTGGCGGAAAACGATTGGGATGGCTGGAAGCTGATGACTGAAAAACTTGGTGATAAAATTCAGATTGTCGGTGATGATCTGTTTGTCACCAACACCAAAATTCTCAAAGAAGGGATTGACAAGGGGATCAGTAACTCAATCCTGATCAAGGTCAATCAGATCGGCACCCTGACCGAAACCTTGGAAGCCATTGAGATGGCCAAACGTGCTGGATACACTGCGGTTATCTCCCACCGCTCTGGAGAAACTGAAGATACGACAATTGCCGATCTGGCTGTCGCAACCAATGCCGGACAGATCAAAACGGGGTCCCTGTGTCGAACCGACCGCATCTGCAAATATAACCAACTGTTGCGGATAGAAGATGAATTGGATGACACCGCGGTTTTCAGTGGTAAAGGTGTTTTTTACAATCTATAACCCGCAATAAAATCATTCGGGGGTGGAATGTTCCACCCCCGGATGACCTCAAATCGGATAGAGCAGATAACTACTACTCACCTTTTCCCGCCTCAATCTTCCATTGTCAGCCAGCTCTTTGATCAGTCGTTGTAGTTGTTTTTTGTTTACATCGGCGAATAGTGGATACAAATCGGTCTGCTTGACTCCTGCCTGTTTGATCACTTCTGCAAGAATTGCTTCTTCAAGAGATGTCGGTTCGTTGTTCTCAGAAGCAATAGATTCCAGACTAGTTCCAGCATCAACCGGAGCCGGAGGAACATCCGCCGGGGACTTTGCAGCTTCTTCAACCGCGACACTATACGCCTCCTGTTCAGCATGAATCTCCCGCTCAATTGAGATAAGTTTCTGATAAAAATAGAACCCGGCTCCGACAACCAGCAACAGAACAATAAACCAGAACATTTAAACCTCCAAATCAGTTGGTGTTTTCATTATTTCGATCAAACCAATGTTCAAAGCAGCCCATAGAAGAGATCCAGGTGGGCTGACAATACAGAAAAAAATCGCTGTCTCCTATTCAACTATAATTCAAGCGGTATTGTCCAGCTCCGTAGGGAGCCCCCTTACCAAAATTGAACAGAGTACCAAGCTGTAAAATCCACAGCAACTCGGCTAATTCTTCCCCGGCAAGATCGAGGTGTCCCAGCAAACCACCCAGATTCTGCCCCCCTTGCTCCTTTTTCAGGGGACGCCAATCCTCCCAATATAGTCGATTTTCCAACGTTTTCACCCGGTCTGCCAGAGAGATTAAATAGACCGGATCAGCAAACAGTTCAAACCCGGAATAACCGGCTAACAGTGCCGTAACCCGGCGCAGCAAAAAGGGAAAAATATCGAGAAAACTCCCCTTGAATAATGGTCTCCCCTGCCGCAATAAACGGAGAGGAGTGATCATTTCAAGTCGGATTGAATCAGTCAAGAAAGGTTGACGCTCCAGCCACCAGGATAAGTTATTAATCGGTGGCGTCAGCTGATTGAGCGGTTTATTGGCAAACCAAAGCACCTGTCGCAATCCGCTACCATCCTCCGCCTCAACATGTTCAAGGACAAATTGACCCGTATTATGATGGAGCCCCCTCTCTCCCAGATGTTGCAGTAAACGGACAAAGGGAGCAGTCGCATTGATTCCTGAACCGACCAAAAAAACCGGTAAAATAATTCTCTGCTGCGGGACAAATGACCCCTGCAGCAGGGGATCGGGAGAGATCACTAACGCCGGAGCCGGTTTTTGGATCTGTCGCAGTAAAATTGGATCATCGGGGATAGCGGGTTGCAGAAGTTGTTTCAGTTGGCGAGAAAAGTTATCTCCCTGCGGCATTGGAAGGGTTTTCAATGCCTGCAATAACTCACGGCGCAATTGCAATAAACCAAGAGTTGGCAGAGTGAATGAATCACTCAGGTTGAGATGGAAATAGAGTTTTACATATTCCACCTGACTCAGTTCTGCCGGAAATGGAGCACGATATCCCAATTAAACCTCCGATAAGATTGCACCCGGGGTGAGATTTTGCTATATCCTATCATCAGACCTGAATCGATAAAGATTCGGCTGGCTCAGGTCAAATATCCTATAGCACCCCATGAGGGAGAACAACTGAATGTTTCAGTTTACACTATTAAATGAAGATCCGCACAGTCGGGCCCGTCGCGGTCGGCTGGAAACTCCACACGGTACCATCGAAACACCAATTTTCATGCCGGTTGGTACCCATGGAGCCCTGAAAGCTATGACCCCGGCCCAGGTTGAAGAGACTGAGGCACAGATCATCCTCTCCAATACCTACCATCTTCACTTGAAACCGGGTGAAGGGTTGGTAAAAAAAGCCGGTGGTCTGCATAAATTTATGAACTGGAAAAAACCGATATTAACCGATAGTGGCGGCTTTCAGGTTTTCTCCCTGCCGAAGAAAAGAATCGGCGAAGATGGGGTCCACTTCCGCCATGAACTGACCGGAGAAGAGATTTTCCTTGGTCCGAAAGAGGCAATGCAGATTGAAAATGATCTGGGAGCCGACATTATCATGGCTTTTGACGAGTGTATCCCCTACCCGACCACCCATGACTATGCAGCAAAATCGGTCAAGAAAACCATCCGTTGGGCCGAAAGCTGCCAGAAGTATCACGCCAGGGAAGACCAAGCCCTGTTTGGGATTGTTCAGGGAGGTATTTATGATGATCTCCGCCGTGAGTGTGCAGAGACTTTAACGGCAATGGATTTTCCCGGCTACGCTATCGGCGGAGTCAGTGTCGGAGAAGGATTGGAACTGCTCAAAAAAGTGGTCGATTTCACCGAGCCCTTTATGCCGAAAAACAAGCCCCGCTATCTGATGGGAGTTGGCTTGCCGGAAGATATTCTTGAGTCAATTGAACGGGGAATGGATATGTTTGACTGTGTCATCCCGACCCGTTACGCCCGCAGTGCCACCCTCTTCACCAAACGGGGCAAGATCAGACTGACCAACCGCAATTTCCGCAGAGACTTTTTTCCGGTTGATCCCTCCTGCGATTGCTATTGCTGTCGCAATTTCACCCGTGCCTACCTGCACCACCTGTTTAATGCCAATGAGATCCTCTCAGCAACTCTGGCCGCCATTCACAATGTCCGTTTTTACCTGAATATGGTTGCAGGTGCCCGGACGGCTATTGAAGCGGGCGATTACCCGGCATTTAAAAAGGATTTTCTTGGGGAGTATTCATCGGGGAGGTAAATAAATTCTACACGGCGACAAACTGGACGTGCATATCTTGTATCCAGAAGGGTAAAATACTTTCTACAAAAAATAATCCCAACAACCTAAGTTATTGGGATTATTAATAAAAATGGTACCCGAGACGAGAATCGAACTCGTACAGGATTACTCCCGAGGGATTTTAAGTCCCTTGCGTCTACCAGTTCCGCCACCCGGGCATGAA
>JAOZQF010000086.1 GCA_029932345.1 Desulfuromusa sp.
CCAGACTCTTCCCGAAGGGTTTCAGCGTTCCGAATATCTGCTTGAGCACGGGATGATCGACATGATTGTTCCCCGTAAGGAGATGAAACAGAAGCTATCCGAACTATTGCGTATCTTTACCAAGAAGTAAGTTTTGATGGCCCATCGTTACCGGGAGAGTTTGACTTATCTCTATTCCCTGCAATTTTTTGGGATCAAGCTCGGGCTGGAAAATATCCGGGAGCTCCTCTCCCGGGTTGGAAATCCTCAGCAGTCACTGCGGATTGTTCATATTGCCGGAACCAACGGGAAAGGTTCAACCGCCGCTGCCCTGGCTAATATCTTTCACGCCGCGAATATTCCGGCTGGGCTCTATACTTCCCCCCATCTGCACAGCTTTACCGAACGGATCAGAATAAATACTCAACAGATTGACGAAGCTGAAGCTGTTGAGTTAATTGAAGAATTACGCCCCCATGCCGAAGTGTTGCGGGCTACTTTTTTTGAATTTACCACGGCTATGGCACTCCTCTGTTTTAAGCGGCGTGGAGTCCAGTGGGCGATTCTGGAAACTGGACTTGGTGGCCGTCTTGATGCGACCAATATTGTTCTATCTGATCTTTGCCTGATCACCCCGATTGCTCTGGATCATACGGCTCACCTGGGTACGGAACTGACTGAAGTTGCGACTGAGAAAGCCGGGATATTCAAAGCGGGGGTCACAGCAATCAGTGCGGCTCAAGATGTCGCCGTCACACCGATTCTGCAGCAACGAGCCGCACAGTTGGGTGTCCCGCTGCGACAGTTCGGTGAAGATTATCATTGTTCTGGCGCTGCTGACACTTTTACTGTCTCAGGTCCTGATCTATTTCTCGACAAGGTGAAAAGCGGTCTGTCAGGGGCACATCAGCAGCAGAACCTGGCTTTGGCTGCAGCAGCAGCAAGTTTTCTTGCTCAACAAGGTCTGGATATCGGTCCTGATCAGATCCGAAAAGGGCTGGAAAAGGTCTGCTGGCCTGGTCGGCTTGAATGGTTGCCCGGTCGGATCCTGATCGATGGTGCACATAACCCGGCTGGGGCGAAACAGCTGGCGAACTATCTGCAGCAACGGCAGTTGGATAATCTACATCTGGTCATTGGCTGCAAGGCTGACAAGCAATCAGATGAGCTGTTGGCTGCATTACTTCCCTTTGTCGGTCGTGCCTATGTGACCTGCCCTCCGGTTGATGAGGCTGTTCCGATGGAAAAAATGGCGCAAAAAGTTCGCGAATCGGGTATTGTCGTCGATGAATATGCTGATCCCGTTATCGCTGTTCAGGCGGCGCTGCAGAATCGGTCAGCGGAAGATACGATTCTGGTGGCGGGATCTCTGTTTCTTGTTGCGGTAGTTCGAGAATTCTTGCTTCCAGATGTCTCTTTGCTGGATATAACCAGTTAGCTGATATTTTTTTGGGATCAGTGCCGGGGAAATCAGCTTTTTCATCGGTTGTTGTGGAGAATGATACTCCCGGTCATGCTGGTTGTTTTTAATTTTGTCCTATTTTATGGATATCTAAATCCCATGCTGTTGCGTTTTTTCCTTCTCCTAATTTTTCTCACCACTCCTTGTCTGGCAACAGCTGTGGAGTGGAGGGACATTGGTAGTGCCGAATTACCGGTTGAGCTTGAGGCGGATCAACTGAGTTATCAAAAAGAGAGTGGTCTCTTTCAGGCGAGTGGGGATGTCGAAATGGTTCAGGGCGATCTGGAAATTCGCAGCCAGAGCCTGCAATGGAATCAAAATAGTGGTGAAGTTGATGCGGTGGGAGAGGTCGAGCTGCTTTCACCGGATAAGGAGCTCTCTGGCAGCAGGGTGCGGTTTAATCTACAAGAGGGGACCGGGATTATAAATAACGGTCGTTTTTATCTGCGAGAACCTAATTTATATGTCCGTGGAGAAACAATTCAACGACTGGGAAAACTGGATTACCGGATCACCAGGGGGACCTTTACGACCTGCAATGGTGAGGTTCCTGCGTGGAAGTTTGGTGCCAGCCGACTTGATGTCACTATTGATGGTTATGCCCGTGCCCGCAATGCGGTTTTTTACCTCCATGATATCCCGGCTTTTTATCTCCCTTATATGATTTACCCGGCAACAAACAAACGTAAATCTGGCCTGTTGATGCCCAGGGCTGGCTACTCTGATAAGCGTGGCTATCAATATAGTGGCGCTTATTATCAGGTTCTCGGGGTCAACCAGGATGCGACCCTCTATTTTGATTACCTGTCAGAAATGGGCCTCGGTAAAGGGCTGGAGTATCGATATGTCTTTGGCCAGGGAAACGCCGGCGAGGCCCGAGCTTACCACTTGGATGTCGATAAAATTGACGGGGAAACTGTCGATGAAGAGCGCTATGCTCTGGAATGGCAGCACGATGGTTTTCTCCCTGGTGGTGTCAGGATGGTTGCTGATGGGCTTTATATTAATGATGACGAATATTTTAGTGATTTTGGTGAAGTTGCAGGAGAATACAATCGAACTGAAGTAAAGTCGATCTTCTCTCTGAGTAAGAACTGGGGGAAATATAGTCTGATCGGGCGACTGGAATATATCAAAGACCTTGAATCTGATGACGATACGACCTTACAAAAATTGCCAAGTATCAGTTTTGATGCGTCCCGGCAGCGAATTGGAAAGTCTGTTTTTTACTATGCCTTGAATACTGATTATACTAATTTCTGGAGTCAGGAGGGGTTGAAGGGGAATCGATTGATTGTCCGGCCAACTCTGTCGACCAATTTTCAGCTGTGGGATGTGATTAATCTGGCACCGGAAGTAACCTATCGTGAGCGTTATTACTGGGGTTTGAATGAGGATTATGATTCTGAGCATCAAGGAATTGCTGCATTTACCACCAGGGCGACCACTCAATTGCAGAAAGTTTATCATCAACCGCATGGTCAATTTGAAAAGTTGCGTCACTCTATTGAACCCGAACTGGTTTACACCTATATTCCTGAGGTAAAACAAAGTGACCTCCCCTATTTTGATGATCTTGATCGTATTGACAATGCCAATTTGGTAGCCTATGCGTTAACGCAGCGGTTAACCGCACGTTTTGACCATGTTGATGAGGACCCTACTTATCGGGAACTGGTCTATTTGCGGGTCTCTCAGGCTTATGATTTGACCGATGAGTTCCGTCACCAGCAGCGGTTTCAGGATCTTCGAATACAGACGTCACTGTTGCCAACGGAATGGCTTTCACTGCTGTCTGATACCAGTCTGGACGTCGATACTGGCAATTGGAGCAAAGTGACCGCGGTGGGAAAAGTTAACGATAAACAGGGAAACTCAGTAAAGCTTTTATATAATTATGAATCAGAGGATGATGTTGATTATGTTGAGGGGGAGCTCAGTGTCGCTTTCCTTAAACCCTTGTATCTGGATTATCAGCAGCGTTACGATCTTACCACTGATAAACAGCTGGAACAGGTGATTGGGATTGAATATCGACATCAATGTTGGGGGGCAAAGCTCACTTATCGTGATCGCAAAGACGATAATTCTATTATGTTGACATTTACCATGCGTGGAATTGGCTCTGTTGGTGGTATTGGTAGTAGTGGCCTGGGTGGATTCTGATATGGTTCAAATTGGATATTACAGGTGGGCTGGCTGTTGATTTTTGAGGTGTGGTTTGACTTCTTCTCGTAAACCGGGTTCTTCTGGCCGGAAAAATTTATTTACCATCGTTTTTCTTGTCGTTATTCTTCTGATGTTCGCTTATGCTATTTTCGGCAGTCGCGGAGTCTTGAGGATTGTTCAGGCAGAAAAACAGAAAAATGAACTACAGCTTCGCCTTGCGGATCTACAGCAGCAGCAGCAGCAACTCCGTGATGAAATAGAGCGGTTACAGAAAGATAAAAACTACTGGGAGCAGCTGGCTCGAACGAAACTTGGAATGGTTCGAGAGGGTGAGCTGATATATTATCTTCCCGATAATGATACTGAAAGAGAGAGACCGTAAACGAAATGAAAGACCAATTACGACTGGCGATTAAAACGGCTTTACAACAATGCTATGCAGATCACTCTTTGACCTCGGGGGGAGGGCTGGACGAAATTCAGCTGGAGATTCCGAAGAATCCTGACCATGGTGATTTTTCTACCAATCTGGCGTTGACTCTGGCAAAGCCGGAGCGCAAAGCGCCCCGGAAAATTGCCGAAATTCTGGTTGCCGCACTACAGGGGAATCCCCTGTGTGAAAAAATCGAAATTGCCGGGCCTGGATTTATTAATTTTCGGCTGGCGGCAAACTGCTGGTATGACGTCCTCGATCAGATTACCCAACAGCAAGACAACTATGGTCGCAGCACTGTTGGTGCCGGGACGAAAATTCAGGTTGAATTCGTCAGTGCTAATCCGACCGGCCCTCTGCACATTGGTCATGGTCGTGGTGCCGTGGTTGGCGATGCTGTCGCTGCAGTGCTTGCGGCGGCAGGTTTTTCCGTCCAACGTGAATATTATATCAACGATGCGGGAAACCAGATTCAGACTCTTGGACGTTCAATCCTGCTGCGTTTAAGGGAGTTACAGGGGGAGAAGATTGAGTTCCCGGAAGATGGCTACCAGGCTCCCTATATCACCGATCTGGCAGCAAAGTATCGCTCGGAACATGGTGAATTGATAGCTGTTCCTGAGACTGAGGCGATTGAGCTCTGCTCCCGTTTCGGTGTCGCTGAAATTCTCAAATGGATTGAGGTGGATCTGCAATCTTTTGGGATCAACTTTGATAGCTGGTACAGTGAAAAAAGTCTCTATGAGCGGGGGATGGTTGAGCAGGAACTGGCCAGGTTGCGGGAGAAGGGACTCTCTTTTGAGGAGGATGATGCCCTCTGGTTACGCACCACCGACTTCGGTGATGACAAGGATCGGGTTCTAATCAAGTCAGATGGCAGTTATACTTATTTCGCTTCTGATGTTGCTTATCATATGGAAAAATTTGATCGGGGCTTCGATCGGGTTATTGATGTCTGGGGGGCGGACCATCACGGTTATATCCCGCGGATGAAGGCGATGCTGGCTGGTCTGGGTCACTCTCCGGAAGATCTTGAAGTTCTCCTCATCCAGATGGTCAATTTACTGCGTGACGGCAAACCATATATTATGGGGAAGCGATCCGGTAATTTCATCACCTTAAAAGAGGTTGTTGATGAGGTTGGCCGTGATGCCTGCCGGTTCTTTTTTCTGATGCGCCGCTGCGACAGTCAGCTCGATTTTGATCTGGAACTCGCCAAGCAGCAGAATAGTGATAATCCGGTATACTATGTTCAGTATGCTCATGCACGTATTTGCAGTATCAACCGCAATGCTGCAGAACTTGGTATGGAACAGCCATCGTCAGGTTCGGTTGACTATAGCCGTCTGGAGCTGGTTGAGGAGTTGGCATTGGTGAAGCAGTTGGCCCGTTTCCCTGAAACGGTGGTTGGTGCCGCTCTCAGCTACGAACCGCACCGGATTGTTTTCTATCTTCAGGATCTGGCTGCACAGTTCCATAGTTATTATAATCGACATCGGGTGTTGGTTGATGATCCAATCACCAGCCGGGCTCGACTCTCACTGGTGAACGCCGTGCGGACAGTTCTGGCAAATGCTTTGCACCTGCTTGGACTGTCGGCTCCGGAACGAATGTAAATAAAAGGGGATAAGATGAAGGGTACGTCAAAAACAAGGACGCAACGGCGGATGGAAAAACGTCAGGCGGTGATTTTATTGGTTCTGGTTCTGGTGGTCTCCCTGGCCAGTTTTACCCTCGGGGTGATCGTCGGTCGCCGGGGTGCCGAACGGGATCTGGCACAGCAGATTCAACAGACCGAAAAAGTGTTGGTTGCTCAGACTCCACCTCCGGTTAGTTTGCCAATCCAGGCAGTTGCTATCCCGCAGGAAACCGCTGGACAGCCTGTTGAACCTGTCGCTGCAGAACAAAAATTGAGTTTTTATGATGACCTGGCAAAAGAGACCGTACCCCTTGGGAGTGGTATCAACCTCGCTCCGGTCGAAAAGCAAGAGACCGCCAAAGTGGTTCAGCCTCCCATCGATTTGCCGGATCAGCCGATCGTGAAGAAGGAAGCTGTGGCTCCTGCTCCTGTGGCAAAAACAGCCGTTCAGCATGATTCCAAAGTGGTTGCCGCCGAAACCGAAGCAACGATGCCAAAGGTTGTTCCTGCCGGTACTCATGCTGTGCAGATTGGCTCTTTCGGTTCAGCCGGAGATGCGATCGCCTTTAAAAAGAAAATGTTGGCTAAAGATTACCCGGCATTTGTCATCGAAGCTGATCTTGGCAAAAAAGGGGTCTGGTATCGGGTTCGAATTGGCCCCTATAAAAACTCTGCTGCGGCACAACTGGCGCAGAAACAGTTGCAGGAAAAGGAGCAGATTAAGGGGTTTGTCTCCCGCCAGTAATGGTTGTTCAGGTCTGATTTGAGGTCGATTTTTAGCTTGACATTTTCAGGTTGGAAGTCTATTTTCCAGTGCTCATGTCGCGGGATGGAGCAGTCTGGTAGCTCGTCGGGCTCATAACCCGAAGGTCGGAGGTTCAAATCCTTCTCCCGCAACCAAAACCGAACCCCTCCATTGGAGGTTCAAATATCTCGGCGGTGTAGCTCAGTTGGTTAGAGCATGCGGCTCATATCCGCAGTGTCCGGAGTTCGAATCTCTGCACCGCCACCATTTTTAAGCCTTTCCCGTTATCGGGAAGGGCTTTTTTTGTTTATACGTCATATTTACACATATAAATGTTTTGTATATAATTCATTTATTCTTTGACTGACAATAATGTTTTATATACAATTCAAAAATGTTATTTAAAATTGGTGAGCGTATCCGTTTGGAACGCAAGCAGCGAAAAATGTCTCAGTCCGTTCTGGCCAAGCAGTTGGGGATGAGCAGATCGACTATCAGCCAGATCGAAAATGGAACTGTCCAAGATATTGGTGTGCGCAAGCTGATCCGGATTTTGGAGATTCTGGATCTAGAGTTGCGGGTTCGACCTGCCGGTTCTCCACCGACTCTTGAAGAACTTCGGGAAGATGATGGCCCATATGAATACTGAAAAGTCATTAAAGGTGTGGATTGATGGATCACCAGTTGGGGCTTTGACGCAAGAGGGGCGTAAAAAATATATTTTTGGCTATGACTCGCGTGCCACTGAAGGGGTCTCTCTGACGATGCCGGTTCGGTTGCAGAGTTGGGGCAGTGAAGATCTTCATCCGATTTTTCAGATGAACCTGCCGGAAGGGGCGTTGTTAGAGGCGATTCGCCGCGCCATCGCCAAGATTATCGGTGCTGATGATCTTTCTCTTCTGTTGGCAACCGGTGGAAATCAGGTTGGTAGAAATCGTTTTTCTCTGCTTGATGAAAAATCA
>JAOZQF010000010.1:0-6077 GCA_029932345.1 Desulfuromusa sp.
TGACGCTTATACTCATTAATGATTTCTTGTTTACGTTCTGTGCCGAGCACGATAAATCTCCTTTTTAAGTTCAATAAAGCCAGTGGCGTGGCTATTTAAAGCGTTTCTTACAAGATTAATAAAATACCACAGTTAAAGTTCACCTGTAAAGATTAAACTTCTTTTTTTAATGACCTACAAAAACCCTGATCAGTTCAAAATCCCCACGTTTCTCTTTACTACGAAGTGGCATATAACGTGCTACAGCCGCTAATTTATTGTCAATCTGCAGGCGGGTTAACGTTCCCTCAAACAATTCTTTCTCGGTTAAAACCTGTTCAAGTGCGGGTGGTATGCCAAATTCCAAAGCGGTTGCAGCAGCAGGATTCAATTGAGCTGCGGGATAATTACGTAATGCTTCATCCAGAGAATGGACAGCAGATGCTGGTTGTTCAAGTTGTTGAAGAGCTTTCAGGGTTAGACACTCATCGATGGAAAATTCTCCACTCTTCAAACGACGGAGTGCCGTCAAATGCGCACCGCAGCCAAATAGCTCACCGATATCATTAACCAGAGTACGAATATAGGTTCCCTTGCTACAATCAACTTCGATCGTCACCGATTCTGAACCAAACTCAATTATTTCAAGACGACTGATCGTTACCTGACGCAATTCACGGGGGACACTCTTCCCCTCCCTGGCCAACTTATAGAGTGGAACCCCATCTTTTTTAAGTGCAGAAAACATCGGTGGTAACTGCTTGATTTCCCCTCTGAAACCGACACAAATTTGCTCTAATTCGGCAGAGGTGAAATCGGGCACAGGCCGTTGCAACAAAATTTCCCCTTCTGAATCGAAGGTATCTGTTGTCATTCCAAGTTGAAATGTTGCTCGATAGGATTTATTTTCCGCCAGAAGAAACTGTAAAACTTTGGTCCCATCGCCAATGGCAACCGGCAGCACACCCGTTGCAAGAGGATCCAGAGTCCCACCGTGACCAACCTTGCGGGTTTTATAAATACGTCTCACCTGACGAACAACATCATGGGATGTCATCCCGGCAGCTTTATCAATAAGGAGAAGTCCGTGCACGAATATCAGCTGAATATCTGGTCAAGCAACATGAAAACAGAAGTCCTAACCTCATCAAGAGTTCCATTGATTTTAGCCCCGGCAGCATTATGATGGCCACCACCGCCGAGTTTACGGGATAAGGCACCGACATCAATAGTTCCCCGTGAACGGAAGCTTATTTTATAAAGATTTTCAGCTACTTGATGAATAAACAGGGCAACTTCAACGCCGCGGATAGAGCGCGGATAGTTTACAAAACCATCCGAATGCTGTTCAGAAGCTCCCGACTGTTTCAGTGTTTCCAAGGTCATGGAAACAGAAGCATAACGACCACAGGGGGAAATTTGCAACGAGGGGAGAACCAGACTGAGCAAGCGCATCCGTTCAGGGGCATGGCTCTCATACAGATTACTTGAAACTTCCCAGGGGTCGACACCCATACCGACCAGTTCACCGGCAACAGCAAACGATTCCTGATTTGCACTGGAATAACGGAAAGAACCGGTATCAGACAGGATACCAAGGTAGAGTGCTTTGGCAACTGCCAAGCTGGGTTGATACTGACAACCTTTCAATATTCGATAGATCAAAACGGCGGTAGCACACGCACTGGTATCAACAAAACAGAGATCACCAAAGTCTGAGAAAGGGTGATGGTCAACATTAATTATTGTCCGGGCCAGATCTCCAACCGGCAATCCGGTCCGTTCAAGGCCACCAGCATCAAGAACAAAAGCAATGTCAAAATTTGAATCACTTGGCAGTTGATCTAGAAGAAGCTCATAGTGTGGCAGGAAACGCATGACATCAGGGACAGGATCTGCATTATAGGCAACGACATTTTTACCCATATCTTGCAGAGCCAGGGCTAATGCGAGGGTTGAACCTATTGCATCACCATCAGGATTAGCATGGGCGACAACCAGAAAATTCTGATTATTCTTAATTTTTTCAACTATCTGTTGAACTATCATCTAAATCTTCCCGCACCTGATGCAGTAAAGCGTCGATTTTCTGACCGTAACCAATGGAGGCATCAAACTTAAAGTAAATATTAGGAACAAAACGTAATTCCAAAATTTTACCCAATTCGCGGCGAATATAAGGAGCAGCGCTCTTCAACCCTTTTTCAGCATCCTTTCGTTCGCAGGACTCATCACAGACGGTGAAGTAAATTTTTGCAGAACCGATATCGCGGGACATTTGTACTCCGGTCAGAGTGACTGGAGCGACACGTGGATCCTTGATGCTATCCATTAATAAACGGACTGTTTCTTTATATATCTGTTCGCCAACACGTTCGGGTCGATAACTACTCAACGGATATCTTCTCCATAATGTATAAACTCAATATCCAATTCAATAATTTCAACAATCCCGGATGAGTACAATTCTTCCTCAAGATTCTTGAAAACAGACTGAATGATGGTTTCGGTTCCTGCTATCATGCAGGAACCGATAAGGGTCCGCTGTAACAGATCCAGGTGACCAACTTCCGCAACTGAAACCGGGAACCTGGAACGCAAACGGTTCAAAAGGCGACTAACCTGAGAGCGTTTCTGCTTCAGGGAATGGGTATCGAACAAACGCAAATCAATGCGGATGACACCAACAACCATGGTTGTCTACCAATTCTAGTATTAAAGAGAGGTCTTAACCTCTTCTATCTCAAACACCTCGAGGATATCACCGATTTTGATATCGTTGTACTTATCCAGTCCGATGCCGCACTCATACCCGTTACCCACCTCTTTGACATCGTCCTTAAAACGTTTCAAAGAGCTCAACTTCCCTTCCCAGACAACAACGTTGTCTCGAACCAGGCGAGTTTGAGCGTTGCGAACAATCTTACCGTCAACCACATAACACCCGGCAATCGTTCCGACACGGGAAACATGGAAAGTATTGCGAATTTCAACTCGACCCAACTCCTTCTCTTTCAGGGTTGGAGCCAATAGCCCTTCCATCGCATCACGAATGTCGTTGACCGCATCATAAATAACCGAGTAGAGACGAATATCAACTTTCTCAACTTCAGCCAAGGCTTTTGCTTTAGTTTCCGGCCGGACATTGAAACCGAGAACAATCGCGTTTGATGCGGTTGCCAAGGTTATATCACTTTCAGAAATTCCACCGACACCGGTATGGAGGACATTTAAACGACATGCATCTGTCGATAATTTCTCCAGAGCATCACGAACGGCCTCCACTGAGCCCTGGACATCTGCCTTAACAATAACCGAAAGTTCTTCAACAACACCTTCCTGCATTTTAGCAAAAAGCTGATCAAGGGAAACTTTACTGTGCTTCGAAAGATCATTTTCGCGTTGTTTCGCCTGACGGTGCTGTGAAACTTCCTTAGCTGCTTTCTCATTTTCTACAGAGTTAAACGAATCACCGGCATTTGGAACTCCCGCCAAACCTGTGACTTCAACCGGGAACGCCGGCCCTGCTTCCTTAACCTGAGAACCCGTTGCCGTAGTCATTGAACGAACCCGACCATAGTGAAGACCGGCAACAATTGCATCACCAATTTTCAAGGTTCCATCCTGAACCAGAACAGTTGCAATCGGACCACGCCCCTTATCAAGCCGAGCCTCAATAATTGAACCTTTAGCCAGCTTATTCGGATTGGCTTTCAGCTCAAGAACCTCAGCCTGCAATAAAACCATTTCCAGCAGAGTATCAAGATTGGTCTTTTGTTTAGCGGAAACATCAACAAAAATGGTATCACCACCCCACTCTTCCGGGACAAGTTCATACTCGGTCAGTTCCTGCTTAACCCGTTCAGGATTTGCGTCAGGCTTATCAATTTTATTAACAGCAATAATGAGCGGAACCCCTGCAGCCTTCGAGTGGTTGATCGCTTCTTTTGTTTGTGGCATCACCCCATCATCTGCAGCAACAACCAGAATAACAATATCGGTAACACCGGCACCACGAGCCCGCATTGCAGTAAATGCCTCATGACCGGGAGTATCAAGAAAGGTAACTTTTTGACCATCAAGATCAACATCATAAGCACCAATATGTTGAGTAATACCCCCAGCCTCACCATCGGTCACATTTGCTTCTCGAATGGCATCAAGTAAACTGGTTTTACCATGATCAACATGACCCATAATGGTGACAACCGGCGGTCTCGTTTCGAGATCTTCAGCCTTATCTTCTGCCTCCTTAGAGGCGGTAACATCGAGAATTGTCTCTTCATCAAAGGCAACATTTTCAACTTCGTGATTAAACTCAGAAGCCAGAATTGCAGCTGATTCAAAGTCGAGTGGATGGTTAATGGTCACCATGGAACCCTGACGCATCAATTCAGCAATCAGCTCCTTCGCTTTGACACCCATTCGCTTAGCCAGTTCACCAACAGTGATCGAATCGCTGATCCGAACAATTCTCTTTATTGCTTTACTGACAGTAACTTCAGTCTGCTTCCCCTGTTTATTTTGCTTTCCGCCGCGTCTCTTTTTCTGACCTCCGCGACCGGGTTCAAAAACTTCTACCCGCCGTCCACGCCGTGAAACCCGCCCATCCTGAGCATCAGTACTCTCTCCACGCCGCCCTTTGTTACGTTTTTTATTGCGCCCCTCTTTTTCTGGAAGAGGCTGATCAACGGGTGCCAACGGAGCAGGAAAAGTACGGGTATTCGCCCGCCCCGGAGTTGCTGCAGGACGATGAGGTGGACGAGCTCCCGGGCCGGCAGGCTTTCTATCTTGACGTACCGGGCGTTCACCGCCTCTTGGTTTACGTTGAGCCGGCGGAGCAGGCTTTGGCAGCTCCACCCGACCAAGGATCTTGGCACGATTACCGGTAGCTTTAGTTACAACCGGTTTTTCGATCTTTTTTGGTTGCTCTACTGAGTCCTGTGAAGCTTCTGCAGCCACCTCTTCAACAATATCTTGCGTTTGCTGATTTTTCTTTTTTTCAGGTTGCTTATCTTCATCCGTTGGCAAAGTCAGAGCCGCTTCAGCCGTTTCATCAACCGCTTCAGGGGAACTCTTGATCTCTGTTTCTTCAACGGGAGCAGCAGCAGATTCTGCGGGAGAAGTTACCTCTGCGACACTCTCCTCTGTAACAGAAGCTTCAGACGCTACAGACTCCTCTGTCACGATTGGTTCCGGGACAGGTTCACGTACAATTTTACGCCGGCGTCTGATGATTCCAGGTTTTATCACCGCCTCTTCAATTTTCTGTTTCGGCGGATTGATGAAGTCTCTTAATTTCTGTACATCTTCATCAGCCAGAGAGCTTGAAGGGGTTGAAACTTCGATTCCAGCTTCAGCAAGTTTAGCCAGTAACTCTTTACTTTCGAGTCCCATGTTCTTCGCCAGTTCGTATACTCTTACCTTACCCATCAATTCTCCCTTACCAGTTTTCTATGTATGTGCAATTCTTTTAACAGTGAGTCAGCCAAAAAACCGGCCTGAATAGCGATAACACTCCGCTCTTCTTTGCCGAGCAACTGCCCCATTGTCTGTTTATCATAGCAACGAGTTGTATCAATATGGTTTCGTAGCGCCAACGCTTCAATTTTCTTCCCGATAGAGACTGATATATCTGTAGCTACAATAATCAGAGCTAAAGAAGAATCCTTTTTTAATGCCTCAATAACCGCATTACTCCCGGCAATAAATTGTCTGGATTTACGGGCCATGCCGATTAAGCTTATCATTTTTTTATCAACAGCCTGCCGCAACTGCTCGGTTAACTGTGTTGCCTCCACCGCAAGGCAACCGCCCTTAAAACTGCGTTGAAAGCTATTTTTCTTGACCGCAGCAACTAAACATTCTATCGCGAGACAAGTATAAGCACCACGCCCGGGTAACCGCTGCAGGTAATCAACCAGAACAGTCCCATCAGGAGCAACGACATAACGGACAAGTTGTTTTTTATCCGCTGCCTGTCGACAAGCAATACAAGTACGCTGTGGACCTTTCGTAACATCAGCCATAGATGGACTATAAATCAATCTTCACTTTTATCGGGTGTTACCTCAGCGGCAACATCCTCAGTTTTCACT
>JAOZQF010000010.1:6177-23720 GCA_029932345.1 Desulfuromusa sp.
TCAATCTTCACTTTTATCGGGTGTTACCTCAGCGGCAACATCCTCAGTTTTCACTGCATCGGTTTCATCTTCAGCAGCAACATCCTCAGTTTTCACTACATCGGTTTCATCTTCAGCAACTGACAAATCAGCTTCATCTGCAGTGACAACATCCTTTGTTGTTACTTCTTCAATTTCAGCAACTGACGAATCGGTACTATCTTCAGCAGGAATCTCTTCGTTAACTTCAGACTCCTCGATGACCTCAACATTATTCTCTTCCTGCTCCTCTTCCTGGGCACGCGTTTCGCTCTTGATATCGATTTTCCAACCAATCAATTTTGCCGCAAGACGGACATTTTGCCCTTTTTTCCCAATCGCCAATGACAATTGATCATCAGGGACGATAATTTCCATCAACTGCCCTTCGTCATCAATATAGACTCTTGATACATCAGCAGGGGCAAGTGCAGAACAGGCAAAGCGGGCCGGATCTGGAGACCAGGGGATGATGTCAATTCGTTCGCCACGTAATTCAGTGACGACATTCTGCACCCGGGCACCACGCATACCAACGCAAGCGCCAACCGGATCAACATCGATATCGTGAGAAACAACAGCGATTTTAGCACGACTACCGGGCTCACGAACTGCCCCTTTGATCTCGACAATACCTTCAGCAAGTTCAGGAACTTCGGACTTGAAAAGGGAAATCAACAGACCGGGATGGGTACGCGAAAGGATGATCTGTGGCCCTTTAGTTGACATCTTAACTTCTGAGATATAAGCACGAACCCGGTCAGATTGACGATAATTTTCACGTGGGGCCTGTTCCCGGTTTGGCAAAAGGGCTTCTGCTCGACCCAGGTCAACGATCAAATCACCTCTCTCATAACGCCTGACAATCCCGTTAACAACTTCACCGACGCGATCCTTAAATTCGTTGTAAACCCCTTCACGCTCAGCTTCACGTACTTTCTGGATAATCACCTGCTTGGCGGTTTGCGCAGCAATACGGCTAAAACTACCGGCTTCCATCATCATCCCCAGAGAGTCATCAACTTCAACGTCAGGGTCGACTTCGCGTGCTTCTGCGATGTCAATCTCTTTGTATGAATCGATAACTTCATCCACAACAGTGACAAATTCAAAGACTTCGACCTCACCAATCTCTTCATTGAAGTGAGCTTCAAGTTCTCGTGTATTTCTGAATTTTTTGTTGGCTGCAGACAGTACCGCAGATTCGAGTGCATCTACCAGCACGTCACGATCAATCCCTTTGTCTTTAACAACCTGATCGATGATATGATTGAGGTTACCCACCATCATGCATACCCCTTATTACGTTATAAGTGTTTTGGCTATAGCCAGTAATAGTTCGTGAACCAATGTTGCGTGGCTCAAAACTCATGTTTCAAATTTGCTTTATCTATCTGCTGCAGTGGAATCCTGATTGCATCAGTCGTATTCTTCAAGATCAAGAGGATCTCATCACCTTCAAGCCCGGATAGAGTACCAATAAATGTTTTTCTATTTTTTCCCGAAGCATCGGGATCAATACTGTCCAACGTTTTAATCTTAGCAAGTTGCCCGGAAAAACGTTTAAAATCCTCCGGTTTTTTCAATGGCCGTTCAATCCCCGGTGAGGAAACTTCAAGACTGTAAGCAGTGCTGATGACATTTTCAACATCCAGAAGAGAACTGATTTCCCGACTGGCCATTGCACAATCATCCAGATTGATGCCACCCACTTTATCTAAAAAAAATCTGAGGACCCAACCACGTTGTTCACGCTGATACTCAAGGTCAACCAGTTCACAGCCGAGATCCTCGAGTAACGGTTGAATCAGCTTCTCAATTTGTTCTGTAACCTGTGCCACAGCAACCTCTAGATAATAAAAAAAGCGAGCCGGGGCTCACTTTCCAAAGTACAACATTAAAACCGTTATTACTTATCATTTGAAATTATTAAAAGCAAGGAGAATTTTAATTATTATCCATAATAAGTGGTCCGTTTCGTCTCATTCTCCATCTCTCTACGCAACAGACTCTCTGCAAAACTTTGTTTTTTCAGATACCCGGCAACCGTCTTTATGAAATCAGCAATCAGTCCATGCCTGACAGCTTCTAGCTGATCGGTTGCTACACCCATCCTCTCCAGTTTTCTTTCATAGTGGATAAACCCAGGGTAGTTGGCTGCAAATTCCTGTAAGTCACTCGCTAAAGTGGCTTGAACAAATGGGACAGTTACAACCACAGAAATTTCGACGCGATGAAAATCTCCAAAATAGCGATTCCCCTGGGGAAAAAACTCAAACACAACGCCATTATCTAATCGAGTTGTCCGGAAAGGTTTATTCATCGCGTTCCCGCAAAGATTTACGAGAAAGTTTATTCCCCATAGCGAGATCTATCTGATTAAACAGCCCTCGCAAAATTCGAACTTCACGGTCATTTAGCTTAGAACGATTGAAGATTCGTCGAAAACTGCGCAAAATATGATCCGGGTTCTGTGGATCTAGATAGCCGATATCGAGTAAAGACTGGCGCATATGTTGATACATGGATTCCAGTTTTTCACTGCTGGCAAATTTTTTATGTTTGTCCACCCGGCCGGCAAGCTCTCCCCTGGCCTTACTCACCTCATAGAGGCAGAGGGAGACCGCCTGAGCCAGATTCATTGATGGCAACATTTCATTGGTCGGAATGGTGATAAAATGTTGGCAAAGATCCAACTCGGAGGTAAACAGTCCCCGATCTTCACGGCCAAAAACCAGAGCAACCGGATCTTTCAAAGCAACCGGCACTAAATCATTGGCCGCCTCACTTGGGTGCAATAACCCCTCACGATAACGGCCAAAACGGCGGGTTGTCCCAAAACTCTGCACACATCCAGCCAACGCATCCTCAAGGGACGTGAAAACTTGCGCACTTTCCAGAACTGTTGCTGCTTTAACCGCCATCAGTCGGGCATCGTGTGACAGATGATCAACCTGTGGGTTAACCAGTCGCAGATCAGTGATCCCGAAATTCAACATCGCTCGACAGGCAGAACCGATATTCAGCCCCCCTTGCGGTTCGACCAGAACAACGGCAAGCTGAAACGTTTCCTCAGTTTTCAATTCAGCATTATCGGTTTCAATCACGGTCGCTAATTAACTCAGAGAGGAGAGAATGACCAGGGACAACAATTCCACACCGTTTTGCCTCAGCCTCAGAATAGCAAGTTGCCTGAGATTCGTAATCTTGACGTGAGTCATAGAGAATATAGGGAACCGGATCAGAGGTATGGGTCCGTTTTTCGACCGGCGTCGGGTGGTCCGGAGTGATCAAAATCCGACAATCACCAATTTCGGGAATATTCTCAATGATCGTCCCAACAACATCCCGGTCAAAACTTTCAATCGCCGCAATCTTTTCCTTTAACAAGCCTCCATGTCCCGCCTCATCCGGGGCCTCAACATGAACATAAACAAAATCTGATTTTTGCAGAGCCTTGACGGCATACTCAGCTTTACCCCGATAGTTCGTATCAAGATAACCCGTTGCGCCAGGCACTTCGATAATTTCCAAACCGGCATTGACCCCGATTCCTCTGATTAAATCGACAGCCGAGATAACCGCTCCGGTTAAATCATAAAGCTGTTGATAGGTCTCCATAACCGGTTTACGACCATGCCCCCAAAACCAGATGGAATTAGCGGGTAATTTTTGCTCAGCAACCCTCTGATTATTGACCGGGTGATTATTCAGCAACATCTGTGCTGAGTTGGTCAAATCGAGTAACGCCTCAGCACCATCTCCCTGGGGCAAGTTCCCTTCGATACTATGGGTAGAGATATCGTGGGGTGGGGTAAAAGTCAGCTGATCTTTACCATTTTTCCACACCATCAAGTGACGGTAAGAAACCCCGGGGTAAAAATTAAATTCATCCCCACCAAGCTCTTCCTGTAAAGTTTCAATGAGCTGTCTTGCCTCTTCGGTAGAGATATGACCTGCAGAGAAATCGCCCATATAGAGTTTGCCGTAGTGAGCTTCCAACCAGATAAAATTCAACCTGAATGCAACATCACCGGGCGCCAATTCAACACCCATGCTGGCCGCTTCAAGTGGCGATCTTCCTGAATAACACTCAGTCGGATCATAGCCAAAGACCGAGAGGTTCGCGACATCGCTCCCCGGCGGGTAACCTTCTGGAACCGTAGCTGCCAAGCCAATTTTTCCTTTTTGAGCGAGACGATCCATATTTGGCGTTGCAGCAACCTCTAGAGGTGTTTTCCCCCCAAGTTCTGCAATCGGTTCATCAGACATGCCATCACCAAGTAATATAATATACTTCATCTTTTCCTCTACCATGTAAGTATCTAAAGTTTCGTAAAGGTTCTATCCCCGCGGATGGTATTGCTGGTGCAATTTCTGCATTCGCTCTTGAATAACGTGGGTGTAAATTTGCGTGGTCGAAATATCTGCATGTCCCAGCATAGTTTGCACAGATCGCAAGTCTGCACCATTTTCCAACAAATGAGTTGCAAAGGAGTGACGCAGCATGTGGGGATAAACTTTCTGTTTGATTTCTGCTTTAAGTGCATAATTCTGTAAATTTTTCCAGAAACCCTGTCGGCTGAGCTTTTTGCCCCGAGCATTCAGAAAAACCTCTTCACTGGTCAAACCTTTCAATAATTTCAAACGATCATTCTGCAGGTATTCTCGCAGAATTTCAATAGCGACCTCCCCGAGGGGGATGAGGCGCTGTTTTGAACCCTTGCCAAAGGCATTAAGACAACCGATATCCAGCTTCAAATCACCGAGGCGCAGCCCCACCAACTCAGAAACCCGCATCCCCGTGGCATAGAGAACCTCAAGCATAGCCCGGTCTCTGACGGCTATTGGTTTATCACCGATGGGTGCTTGTAATAAACGCTCAACCTCTTGCTTCGTCAGTAAGTGTGGCAGTGCCGGCAACGAGCGCGGCGATTCAACCAATGCGGTAGGATCATGCTTGGTATAGTTCTCCCGCAATAAAAAACGGTGAAAGCTACGCAACGTACTCAAATTTCTCGCCCGACTCCGGGGGGAAAGACCGCTATCTTTCAAAAAGTTTAAATAACGGAGCAACATTAACTGGTTGACAACTGTTGGATCGATAACTTTCTCATCCTTTTTCAGATAACTGAAATAGGAGGTCAGGTCACGACTATAGGCATTCAGAGTATTCGTCGACAACCCTCTCTCTACCGATAAAAAATTAAAAAAATAGTCCAGATATTGATCCATAATAGCCTCCATTTCAGGAGAGTTTCCCTAGCAAAGCGGCACGTATCTCTTCCAGTTTTTCCGGATCAGTGATTTTCTGACTGAAAATGTCGCACACATAAAAAACGTCAGCAACCTGATCAACTTTTGTTGATATTTTAGAGACGGCTATATATAACCCCAATTCATTTAAGGTTTTGGTGATAGCGTAAAGCAAACCCACCTTGTCTGTCGCAAAAATATCAATAACCGTGTAGCGATCCGAAACAGTATTATCAATTTCTACCTGATTGCCCCGTTGCGGATGTTGCCTGGTTGCCAGTTTTAAATAGTCAGGTTCATGGAATTTATTAAATAGTTCTTCTACGAAAATACGTCCTTCCAGGACCTCACATAGATCAGCTTCAACTCTTTGCCATTTTTCTGCTTTTTCAACAATTCCACCGATCGGACTGTTGACCTGAAGAATATCTAATACAGCTCCAGTTTTTCTGGTATGTATTTGCGCTCCCAGAATATTAATCGAGTGGGCCGCCATAACTCCGGCAATTTGCGAAAAAAGGCCCGGGCTGTCGATTGTTGCTAATGTCAATTCGGTATATTCACCCTCCCGATTATGATGAATTTGCATCGCGAGGGTTTTTCTGCCACGGTTGAGTGCCAAACGTAAATGGGGAATGATTTCCCTGGAACGATAACTCATCAAATAGCGGGTATGTAGACTATTGATAACTTTATTAATTCGGCCCTCAGAAAAATCGTCCAGCAGAGCTTTACGGATATTACGTTTGCGGTTACGGGCTTTTTCTGAACGTTGTTCCTGATAAAACTCATTTTTTTCCAAAGCATCATAGGCTTTTTCATAAAGTTCCCGGAGCAGACTCCCCTTCCATTCTGACCAGACATCGGGCCCAACGGCTTTTATATCAGCAAATGTCAGGAGATAAAGCATCCGTAAATTTTCACTCATCCCCATTAATTCGGCAAACTGACTGATCATCTTGAAATCTTGCAGATCGCGTCGCTGAGAAATATGGGCCATCTGCAAATGGTTGCGAACCAGAAACTCAAGCCGCCCCCTATCTTCTCGATTCAGCCGCATTCTCCTGGCGATAGTTGGAATCATCTCGGCACCGCGCACACTATGGTCCTTACCACTCCCTTTACCGATATCGTGGAAGAGAATAGCCAGTAGCAGCAACTCCCGTTTTTCTATATTGCTGGCGACTTCTGTGAGCAGGGGATGAATTTGCTGGTAATCGCCATGCCAGAGTTTTTCCATCTCCTCAACGGCAAACAGAGTATGAATATCAACGGTATAAATATGGTATAGATCGAACTGTACCTGGCAATAAATTTTTTTAAATTCAGGAATAAAGGCATTCAGAAATTGTAGATGGTGCATTTTACGCAAAATTTTACTCACCCCTTTGGGATGACGTAAGATCTGCATAAATGAGTGATTGATCCGCTTGGAACGTCGCAGCTGATCATTAATCAGATGGGTATTATCCCGAATCAGTTGTTTTAATTCCGGACACAACTGGACTTCATGCTTCTGTGCCAACTCAAAAGCAATCATCATCAGGGTCGGATCTTCTAAGAGTCGTTGGTCAACTTTTGCCCGCAGCTCACCACGAATAATATAAAAACCATCCTCGATATCTCTTTTGCCAAAAAAGTTGAAACCTCCTTTTTTCGGCCGAGTACTGTGCTGGGTTGCCAGGATGATCATCTTGGTTGCCAGATGCTCCACCTGGATAGCATGGGCATAATATTCCTGCATAAACTGTTCAACTGCCGAAACCTGACGCTTTTTTTTGAAACCAAAAAACTCAGCCAACTGCTGCTGTTGTTCAAAGGTTAATTGATCACTTTTTCGCTGTCCCTTAAAGTGGAGGAAGTTACGTATTTTCCAGAGATAATCAAGTGCCCGACCATACTCCTGATAGTCCTGTTCGTTAATCACCCCTTTTTTGAGTAAACCCTTCAAGTCCAAAGTTTTGAATTTAACTCGCGCAATCCACAGAGCCTCCTGCAGTTCCCGCAGTCCCCCCTCACCCTCTTTAAGATTGGGTTCCAGCACATAAACAGAGGATCCATATCTGATTTTTCGCTCAGCTCGCTCCTCTAATTTGAGCTTGATAAATTTTTGTGTGTCCTGATTAAGCATGACACCACCGACGGTTGCGCTATAGTGGTCAAACAGTTCCGGATTGCCGCAGATAAGACGGGCATCCAATAAAGCTGATCTGACCGTACTGTCTTGCGCTTCCTCAAGACATTCATCGGCAGAGCGGACACTATATCCAACATCCAGACGCAAGTCCCAGAGCAGATAGAGCATCCGGTCAGAAATAATTCTAGCGGCTTCTTTTCCAGCCGCTGAATAAAAAAACATCAAATCCAGATCGGAACGGGGATTCATTTCAGCGCGCCCATAACCACCCAGAGCAATCAGTGCACAACCAGCCAATGCAGCGTCACTGAGGTCTCTGGAAACGACCTGGTAAAGGCTCTTATTGAGTTGATCAAAAACAGCAGTCAACTCATCCACAACCTCACGACCGGAACCACCCGCATCGTGCAACTGGTGAATTTTCTGGAGATGGAGATCAAGAAACCGGCGGGCAGCCTCCAGCAAAGAGTCTCTGGAGGAATCAAAATCGACCATTTTTTTTAACAGGTCGGGAGGAAAGACATCCTGAATAGATTCAACGATCGCCATATTCACTGTTTCGCAACCTGATCGAGTGTTGCAGCATACTTTTTAACCCCCTTGACGATCCCCGCCGCGACCCTCTTGCGATAGTTGGCAGAAGTGAGTCGCTTCTCCTCACGATAGTTACTGATAAAACCAGACTCTATCAAAATTGAAGGCATGGTTGCACCGAGGAGAACGTGAAAAGGACCCTGTTTTACCCCAAGATCCCTGACCCGACTGTAGTGGGGTCGCAGACCGGCAACCAGAGCCTGTTGAACCTCAGCAGCCAAACGACTTGATTCATTTATTTTCGCGTTGGCCATCAGATCAAAAAGAATCCCTTCCAGATTGCCAACCTCCTGCAATGTCGTACCATTTTCTCGTGCTGCAACTTCGGCTGCCTGGTTATTTTTTGACAAGTTCAAAAAATAGGTTTCCACACCGTAAGCTTTCCCATTTTTTGTCGCGTTCGCATGGAGAGAAATAAACAGATCTGCACCGACCTGATTTGCATATTCGGTCCGTTCCCGCAGTTGCAGATAACGATCATCGGAACGGGTCAACAGAACTTTAACCCCCATCTGCTGACGAAGTGCCTTCGCCAGAGTATGAGCCATTTTAAGAACGACATTTTTTTCATAAATTTTATGTGGTCCGATGGCACCGGGATCCTTACCACCATGACCCGCATCCACAACAATCAGGTGAATTCCCTCATCATGCATTTGCTGCGGAACATGCAGGGCGGGCTGCCGATCTGAGGAGTTGCTGAGAATCAAAGCAATTGAGTCATCCGCAGCGGGGACAACGGCTTTGTTCTTTGGTGGTTCTGAGCTTAATCCCACCTGAAGCGGCTGACCTTTTATATCAATAACCAGACGCTGCGGATTTTCAAGGGCTGTCAGTTTATATTCTGCAACTCGATTTAAATCGATGACAACTCGAGTACGTTGTTCATCAAAGCGGCTGCTCCGAACCTGCTTCACTAAACCATTCCGAATCGGAATAATTGCCGGCAAATCAGCACCCAACTTTGTATAGAGAAGATCGAAGTAAAGGCGTGGATTTTCCCCTTTTAAATAGTGGGGTTTCATTACTACAGGAGCAGTCAGATCTAAAACAATCCGGGTGTATGCAGGGCCGCTCCAGTAGCGGATCTTAACCAGTCGGGGAGCATCACCAACAGTTTGATAACTCGGCTGCTTCGGTTGGTAAACAATGGCCGGTTTTTTTTCTGCCGGAACCGGCAACCGATCCAGATTCTTTTGTGCTTCTCCAACCATATCCCCATCAGGAACCTGTTTGATCAACTGTAGATAAAAGTTATAAGCCACAACTTTATCGTTAAGCTGTTGTTCTGCAATCTGTGCGGCAAGAAACAGAGCATCATCGGTCAGGCGACTGTGTGGAAACCGCTCAGCCATATCGAGATAGTGATTGACCGCTTCTTCTGCATCACGGCGACTTCCTGATGCCTTGGAGAGTCCATCCCAGGTTCTGGCGAGGAGAAAAAAAGCCTTTTCGATATTTTTGTCACGGGTCTGTTGCAAGGTGAAACGGTCAAATCTCACGATCAACTTTTCCCAGTTGGTACGCTGCCGTTGTAATTGCGAAGACTTGACCAACTGCTGATAATCGTGGCGCAAAGCAGTGAAATCCTCTGCCAAAACGCCACTGGGAATTGCGATTAAAAAAACTAAAAACAGCATCAGTAAGAGGGGAAACTTGAGTTTCATCGTTAGAGCATCTTTTGCAATTGGTCGAGAAGAGTTAATGCCTCAATCGGAGTGGTACATCTTAAATCAATAGATTCTAAACGGGTTCGAATCTCATCTTCCGGTTGTGCAGAAAATAGAGAAAGTTGCGCCAGTGGTTCCTTTTTAGACCGATTTTTACTTTCACCCAGGCGCGGCTCACCGGAACGAACAAACTCTCCCGCTTCAAGGTTGTGGAGAATTTCTTTGGCACGATCAATCACACTGTCCGGTAATCCAGCCAGACGACCCACCTGTATTCCATAAGAACGGCTGGCACTTCCACTGATGATCTTCCTTAAGAAAATTATTTGATCGTTCCACTCTTTGACTGCAACATTATAGTTTTTAATCCGCTCACGGGTCAGTGGTAAATCGGTTAACTCATGGTAGTGGGTCGCAAACAGAGTCTTGGCTGCAACGGTCGAATTATCATGCAGATATTCGGCAACAGCCCAGGCAATACTGACCCCATCAAAGGTGGATGTCCCGCGCCCTATTTCATCAAGAATAATTAAACTGTTCTGTGTTGCATGACGAAGAATATTGGCGGTTTCATTCATCTCCACCATGAAGGTCGATTCACCTTTAGCCAGATTATCACTTGCTCCGACCCGAGTAAAGATCCGGTCAACAACTCCGATTCGTGCCGTTTCAGCCGGAACAAAGCTTCCCAACTGCGCCATCAGTGTAATCAATGCGACCTGACGCATAAAGGTTGATTTTCCGGCCATATTCGGACCGGTAATGATCAGCAGCTGATTTTTCTCCGTATCAAGTTCGACATCGTTAGGGACAAACGCTTCCTTCAATGGCATCCCCTCAACCACCGGATGTCTTCCGGCTTCAATCTGAATCACCCCGGAATCATCAATCTGCGGGCAAACATAATTGCGTTCATGAGCGAGATCGGCCAGAGATAGCAAGGAGTCGAGAATTGCCAGAGCCTCGGCACTCTGCTGAATCCTCCCCCCTTCGGCAGAAGCCTCCAGCCTGACTTGTTGAAACAGATTATATTCCAACTCGACAATGCGATCTTCGGCACCGAGAACTTTCTCTTCATATTCCTTCAACTGCGGAGTAATGAACCGCTCGGCATTGGTCAAAGTCTGCTTGCGTTGATAATCTTCGGGAACGCGATCAAGATTACGCAGGGTGATCTCAATAAAGTAGCCAAAAATTTTATTATATTTAACTTTTAGAGAAGGAATTCCGGTCCGCTCCCGCTCCTGCTGCTCCAGGGCGGCAATCCACCCCTTACCGTCACGGCTGATCATTCTCAGGTCATCAAGTTCACCATTGAAACCATCTTTTATGATTCCACCATCCCGTAAAACAAACGGCGGGTCATCAACAATAGCTTGGTCAAGGAGAGAAACCAGTTCGGGCAACAGATCAAGCTGCTGGCGTAAGTCATTCAGATAAGGACTCTGTAAGCGACTGAGCAAATCATCAATCTGCGGTAGTTTTTCCAGAGAGGCTCGTAACGCAACCAGATCTTTCGCATTTGCACTGGCCATGGCAATCTTACTGTTCAACCGTTCAAGATCATAAACCCCGTTGAGTGCATCAATCAGTTCAATACGCTGCAAACTCTCATCAACCAGCTCCGCAACAGCACTATGCCGCTGCTTAATCTGTACCTGATCGATTAAAGGATAGTGGATCCAATGCCTTAAATTTCGCCCCCCCATGGCGGTCACAGTGCGATCGAGAACCCCCAACAATGAACCCTTTTTCTTCCCACCTTGCAAAGTTGCAGTCAGTTCAAGATTTCTCCGCGTTGAATCATCCAGAACCATAAAGTTCTGCGTGTGATAGGTCTGCAACGGGCGAATATGCTGGAGTCCATCTTTCTGGGTTTGTTGTAAATAATAGAGGACAGCAGAAGCCGCCTGTTGTGCGCTTAACAGCCCATGGCAACCAAATGATTGCAACCCGGAGACACCAAAGAAGCGACACAGTTGTTCTTGCGCATAATCGGCTTCGCAGATCCACTCCGGAAGAAAATTGCACATGACCCCTTCCAGGGAATGTTCAAACTGTTGCTTTAAATCACGACTCTGCTCAGTATCACTGAATAGCACCTCGCGGGGACGCAAAGACCCAAGCTCACTCTCGACCTGAGCCAGAGTATCAACCTGAGTCACCCGAAATTCGCCAGTGGTAATATCGATGTGAGCAATGCCGTAATCGTCATCATTTTCAACAATTGCCAGCAGATAGTTGTTCTCTTTAGGCTCCAGGGTGTCGGTATCGGTCACCAACCCGGGGGTGACGACCCTCACCACCTCGCGCTTGACAATTCCTTTAGCCTCCTTCGGGTTTTCCACCTGCTCACAAATAGCAACTTTATGCCCCGCAGCAATCAGCTTGGCAATATATCCCTGGCTGCTGTGATAAGGGATACCACACAGCGGAACAGCATTTTCGACCCCTTTATTTCTCGATGTTAAAGTGATTCCCAGGACACGGGAGGCAAGAACCGCATCATCCATAAACATCTCATAGAAATCACCCAACCTGAAAAACAGGACAGCATCCTGATAATCTGCTTTTATTTCCAGATATTGACGCATTACTGGAGTTGTTGTCGACATGCTAACTTCCTAAAATCACAAGTGGATAGTCAAAGCTGGATATAATTATCATCGTGGGCGGGCTATCCTAACAAAGAGACCCGAGTAAGTAAACAGAGTGGTGCTATCCAGATCGGCAGCTATTTTATAAACAGGAAATATTTGATGAGTTTCAAATTAAAACATGCTAAATATGCGACTAAATCAATCCCGCGCGGAGAAACCAAATGCATTGGAACTCGCTGCAAACCAGAATCACCCTATCCATTACTGGGATCGTCGCCATATCCCTGATCATTACAGTCGCTTTCTTCAGTTCCAAAGCAAAACAGGAACTGTCAAACGCGATGGATGAAAACGCCATCAACTTATTGAACGCCACAAAAAATCAGGTTGAGTCGCAATACAACAGTATCCAATATTACAAAAATGCCATCATCAACAGAAGAAAAAAGGAGCTTAAAAATAATACCGCCATAGTCCTGAACATGATCGAATCGGCATACAACGACTACAGAGAAATTGGTATCAGTGAGGCTGTTGCCAAACAGCGGGTCATGAACAAAATTAAGCAGGTACGCTATTCTGATGGTGTCGGCTATTTCTGGATCAACGACACCACCATGCCTATCCCTAAAATCATAATGCATCCGATCAGACCTGACCTGGTCGGCAAAAGTACCGACGGACCACGTTACCACCGGATAAAAAATAGTTCTGCCAATCTATTTGCTGCTTTCCTCAACATTGCAATACAGAAAGGTGAAGGCTACGTTGAGTATCTTTGGCCCAAACCATTACCTTCAGGATTAACCGTTGATCAGCCAAAGATCGGTTTTGTCAAAATATTCAAGCCCTGGAACTGGATTATTGGTACCGGCATCTATATTGATGATATTGAGTTGGATGTTAAAAAGAGGACCGAGGCGGTTATTCGTGATTTGAACAAAACAATTTCCAAACAGAAGGTTGGTGAAAATGGCTATTTTTTCATTTTTGACCGCAGTAACTTCATGCTGGCCCATCCACTCTATGGTGGAGCAGGCGGGAATCAACTGATTAATCCAGAGACAAAAAAAAGAATTCTGGAGGAATTAAAACAAGCCTATCACAACAAAACAGGATCACTGGAATACTTTTGGGACAAGCCGGAGGACAAAGGAAACTTTATCTATGCAAAAAAATCCTATATTACCTATTTTGAACCATTGGGATGGTATATAGCCTCCAGTGTTTATGAAAAAGATTATGAAAATAAAATAGCAGCAATGATAAAGACGATATTCATCTTCTCATTACTTTTTATCGGTGCATCCTTGCTAGTTGCTTATCTCATTTCGAGAAGCATCACCAATCCATTAAGTTCCTTGATTAAATCAATTTCAAATAGCGACGATGATGGTATCCCGGTCGACAAAATCAGTGAAGTTGGAGCATCTGAAATACGCTCCCTCTCTTCAACAATTAATAAAATGGTGACCTCAATCACGCAATCACGCAATCAGTTGGAGGAGAGTGAGACATTTAACAAGGCTCTATTTCAAGATAGTCGGATACCACTCATAGTTATGGATTCGGAAAGCTATAAGTTTATTGATTGCAATCAAGCCGCGGCTGATATTTACGGCTTTAGTAGTATCGCCGAAACAATAGGAAAGGGCCCTCTGGATGTTTCTGCAACGTACCAGAATAATGGAGAATTATCTGCAAGCACAGTGTACAGCTTCATTGCCGAAGCTCAAGAAAAAGGTTCTGTCCTCTTTGAATGGCTACATCAGAAAAAAAACGGAGAACTTTGGGATGCCGAAGTTCAGTTAGTGAGTATCATCTACCAGAACAGAAATCTGCTCCAGTTCAGTTTACTTGATATCACTGCCAGAAAAAAAGCCCAGGAAGAACTTAGTCACAGTCGTAAAATGGATGCTATCGGACAGCTTGCCGGTGGTATCGCTCACGACTTCAATAATCTGATTAGTGGCATTATGACATCAGCACAACTGTTGAAGCTGCCGAAAAGAAATCTGGATGGAAAAAGTATCGAATTTGTCAATATCATCCTCAAAGCATCTACCCGAGCAGCCGATCTGACCGACAAGTTGCTTGCGTTCGGACGTAAAGTAGAAAACGCAACGACAGAGATTGATCTCCATCTTGTCCTGGAAGAAACCATCGAACTACTCACCAACACCATTGATAAAAAAATCACTATTACATTGGCAAGCAGTGCCACCAATTGTCATATTCTTGGCGATCATACCGAGTTACAAAATGTTTTTTTAAATTTGGGTATCAATGCGTCACATGCCATGGGAAAAGGGGGCAAATTAGCCTTTAAAACCAGAAACACTTTATTAAACCAAGCCTATTGTGACACCAGCCCCTTTGAAATTGAACCGGGTGAATACATTGAAATTGAAATCAGCGATACGGGTTCTGGTATCGATATGGCCAACATCAGCAAAATTTTTGAACCCTTCTATACCACCAGAGATCAAGGAAAAGGGTCAGGACTGGGGCTATCAACTGTTTACGGTACGACCCAAAGCCATCACGGTGCCATTAACGTTTTTAGTGAGCTTAATGCCGGGACAATATTCCATCTTTACTTGCCCACCGTAGAAACAGCTGGCACAATTGCGCCACCACAGTCAGAGAACGACCAGATAGTCACCGGTGCCGGAACAGTTTTGTTGGTCGATGATGAAGAGATGATCAGAAAAGTTTGCCGCTCGATGTTGGAAGATTTAGGCTATAAGGTTATTTTAGCCAAGAATGGACTAGAGGCGGTTACTATTTTCAACCAACAGCATGACGAGATAGACCTGATTATTACCGACATGATCATGCCGATCATGAATGGTAGAGATGCTTTTTATAAATTCAAATTGATTGATAATAACTGTAAAGTAATTCTGGCGTCCGGTTTTACCAAAAATGAAAATCTGGACAAAATGTATGCAGCAGGACTGAGCGGATTCATCAAAAAACCGTTCAAGAATAGTGAGCTCAGTCAACTCATTGCAAAGATTCTAAGGACCAGCAGATAGGAAACCTCATGACCAATAAAATAGTAAATTCCGCAGTCCGTGATATTTTTAACTCTGGCAACTACAATATAACGACCCTTGATGATGAAATATCTGCAGATAACAATTGTAAACAATTACTTAAACAGTATCATCAATACCTGCTGATTAATAAAGAAATTCTTCCACTTCTAGCAGGAAGCATGGCGAGTGGAGCAGATTATTATCTGCGCGATTATATGATCGACAAGTGCCGCAGTAATATTTTTGCAATTTCACCTGATATGATTCGCAGCTTTGCCGGAAACTGGTATATCATCAGCACCCTTGAACCTAACATTGCTGAACTGAAAGATATCCTTGCGGGGGTCAGCGAGTTCTACGGTTTTTGTGCGGAGAGAAAAATGATCGACCCAACTGTCGCCACAACAGTTGCCGAAGCGTGCACTGATGATGTTTTTTATCAACAGCGGATTGAAAGTTTCAATGAAATCACCGGGGATGGTTTTATCGCATGGAACTCCTCCTGTCCGCTATAGATTGAGGTCAACCGTGTTTCTAACCCAGAATCCTAAGTTGAAGGCAGCGGCAGTCTCTATCTGTGGTGCACTGTTTCTTGCCATAATTAAATTGGTCGTTGCCCTGTTGAGTGGTTCAATGGCCGTGATGGCATCGGCTATCGATTCCCTCCTTGACATCCTGATGTCAGGGGTCAACTTTATGGCGATTCGTCAGGCAGAGCAGCCTCCCGATCAATCTCATCCCTTTGGTCATGGAAAATTTGAAACCCTGGCAACCCTGTTTCAAGCCCTGATTATCACCGCTTCGGGGGGCTGGATCATCTATGAAGCGGTGGTCCGCCTGAGCAAAAACAACCAAATTGAAAATGTTGATCAGGGGATCGGAGTTCTGGCGTTCAGTGCGGTGGTTTCATGGTTCATTGCCCGAAATCTGAGCAAAGTTGCTAAACAAACTGACTCATCAGCATTAGAAGCTGATTCACTCCATTTCCGGATGGATATTTACAGTAATCTTGGCTTAATGGCAGGATTATTGTTGGTGCGTTGGTTTGATATTCACTGGATTGACTCGGCCCTTTCAATACTGGTTGCTTCATACATCCTCCATGAAGCGTTGCAATTAATTAAGCGGGCCTTGACCGACATCCTTGACCACGAACTCCCGGAAGAAATCCAGCAGCAGATCCATCATATCATCAGCACCCATGAAGGACCTCTGGCCGGTTATCACGGCTTAAGAACCAGACGTGCCGGCTCACTCAAAATTATGGATTTTCACCTGGAAGTTTGTAAAGACATGACCGTTGCTGAAGCGCATGAACTGACGGTCGCTCTTGAGAAAAAAATAGAAAGAGAGATCCCGGGATCAAATGTGATCATCCATATAGAACCCTGTACGATTGATACCTGTCCTGGCAGAGAGAATTGTGAAATTGATAAAAGTCGCACGCCAAGCCGATTTCAGAACCCGGAAGATATAAAATTGTAACAATACTTTATTGAGTGACCAGATCAATCGATCCGGATAATCTCACCAGACACCTCACGACCAACGTGCAGGATCCCAACCGAATGATATGGTGCTGACCGGCGATCTGTCGGGCTACCAGGATTCAACAACAACACCGAACCAACTCTGCGACAAACCGGGCGATGACTGTGTCCAAAAACTAACACATCAATATCGGTCGAGGAAAAACGGCTCATTACCCGCTCTTCTATCCCAGCAGGAGACCCCCAGCCATGGATCATCCCAATTCGTACTTCAGCTAACTGCACAACCCGCTGCAGGGGGAAATTCGACTGTGGTGAATCCATATTTCCACAAACACCATACCAGGGGAGTGGAGAAAAGCAGCTCGCCAAGTCGGGGTGGACATGGTCGCCAGCATGCAAAATAACATCAATCTCTGAAAAAGGTCCCTGCAACAGCTTTTGCGCTAGAGTCATCCCTGCATCAAGAGAAGAAATATGTGTATCTGACAGAATACCTATTTTCATAAGCTCCTCATTTTAACTTTTGCAACCAGTCAAGTGGCTTATTTTAGCCAATAAACACTAAATTTCACTTCATTAAGAGACGTAAGGTCGGGCAAATAATTGTATAAACATAGGAGACTGCCTGACTCGACAAGAATTGACTACGAAACCGCCTGATCGGTGCATATTTCCATATATTTTCGACAAATAGCAGTGCTATTCACTCTCAAATCTACGAAAATCTTCCC
>JAOZQF010000087.1 GCA_029932345.1 Desulfuromusa sp.
TCAACCCCCCCTGAGAAATCAACGACGTATCCTCCCGCTACCAGAATACCGTCAGCGATATGAAGGGTCTGGTTTTCCAGAGAAAACTCGGCAGAAAAATCCTGAATTTGTTTCAACTCTGGGGTATCCCAATCAAGGTTACTGATGGTTGTCTCAGCGCCAATCTGGGGGAGACTTGTGGTTTGTTTGGTCGGATCCCAGGTTTTCTTCAAAGTGACAGTCAGCCGATCCAGATCTCCTTTGAGCAGCTTCTGCGCATTGGGGATGCGCCATGCCTTAAGTAACTGAGGGGTCAGCTTAATATCTTCTGCACCAAATTTGCAGAAGAGTGAATACTCTTCTGGTTGGCGAATAAAAGAGAACTTACCTTTAAGCGGTATTTTCAATAGCTCACCGGTTAATTGAGTGATTGAATCGAGATTATTCAGCGATGTCCAGCGTCCAGCAAGAGAAAAAATCAGCTCATTGCTGCCGGAGGCGGATAGAATTGTGCTGAAGTCTGTTCCGTTAGCTGGAACCCCTTGAATTTCGAGATGAAGATTAAATGCCTGCGGATATTGCTGATCCGGTAACTTTGGCAGTTTTGCTGTTGAAAACCGATTGATCTGCAGTTGTAGCTGGTGTTCTTCTTCCCGCCAGACTTGCGGGTCAACACTTGAAGGCAAGCGGGTTTCCAGCAGAAAATCTGCGCTATATTCTGGTATTTGCCCGGCAACGACAAGGTATCCGGTTTCCCCCGGTTGCCAACCTTTGAGAACGGCATGGAGATTAGAGAGCTCCAGTCGCTTGATATTCTCCCCCCCTTGTTTCTGGTGGATTTTTAGATTGGCATTGTGAACAGTTAGAGTGGTGATTCCCAAAGAACTAAAAAGCTGGTGTGATGTCCCTTTTGCTGGTCGTTCGGGAAATGGTAGCCAGAGTTGAAGCTCTGGTTTTTCAATCTGAATCTGGCTCAGGATGATTTTTCGCTTAAACAGGGGGGCGATTTCTAATGTTGCTGTGATCTGTGGAAGATACGCCAGAACGGCATGATCCGGTCCGATTTGTACCTGCTGAAACTCAAGGGCCAGACCCTGGTTATAGGTCAGGGAGCTGTGACCGATCCGGACCGGTTGTTTGAGTGCTGAGCTGATTTTCTGTTCCAGTGACAGGCGGTAGTTATTCAGATCAAGTTGGCTGAGAAAAATAAACAGAAAGATAACGATTATCGCACAGAAACACAGCAGGGTGTAGACTACTCTGGTCAGAATTTGTCCTGATGATCGATTCATTGTACCCGTTTCCATGGAAAGTCTGCTGTCGTTGCTCTTTTTCATCATAGCGGTTCTTAATGGGACCAGCAAGCGCAATACGATGGACTTCTATTCTTTACATGATTGCACCCCACTGATAGTATGGCGCCCCGTGAAAATTGGGTTATTTCGGGTTTGAAAAAAACTCTCTTCCAGAAAGAGATCTGATCATTACCATGAAGATTAAACGGTTGGACATTCTTGGTTTTAAGTCCTTTGTTGACAAAGTTTCACTCAACTTTGAACAGGGGATTACCGGTGTTGTTGGTCCCAATGGGTGTGGCAAGAGTAACATTGTTGATGCTATCCGCTGGGTCATGGGGGAGCAAAATCCCCGTCACTTGCGGGGGCGGATGATGGAGGATGTGATCTTTGGGGGCAGTGAAACCCGCAAGCCTCATGGGTTAGCCCAGGTATCGATTATTTTTGATAACCAGGCCGGGTTGTCCCCCGCGATATATAAAGATTTCGCCGAGATCATGGTGACTCGTCGCCTCTACCGAAGTGGTGAAAGTGAGTATCTGATCAATAAAACTCCCTGTCGTTTGCTTGATATTACCGAGCTATTCATGGATACCGGGGTTGGTACCAAAGCCTATTCAATTATTGAACAAGGTAAGGTGGGGATGTTGGTCAGTGCCAAACCGGAGGAGCGGCGTGCTTTGATCGAAGAGGCCGCCGGGGTGACAAAATTCAAATCGCGCAAAAAAGCTGCACTGCGGAAGATGGATGCAACCAAACAGAACCTGCTCCGGCTTGGTGATATTATTGCTGAAGTGAGGCGACAGATCAGCAGCCTGAAACGGCAGGCCCAACGGGCTGAAAAGTTTCGTGATTATCGGGGTGAGGTTAAGCAGATTGAACTCCGGCTGGCCGGTAACCGTTTCCAGAGTCTGGCGGGTGACATTGAATTGATTTCTCAGCGGGAACAGGAACAAACAACTATCCTGTCCCGACTTGATATCCGGTTGGAAGAGGGGGGTCTGCAGCTCGAAAAGCAGCAACTACAGCTCTCTATGGTGGAAACGGAGCATCGTCAGGCACAAGAAAAAGTTTACTTTTTGGGTTCTGAGGTGCAGCGGGTTGAGAATGAGCGAATTCTGGTGGTTCGGCAACAGGAACACTTTACTGCTCAGGATCAAGAAATTCAAAGGGACCTGCATGACTATGGTGAACGTCTGACCGAGTTAAAAAAGGAACATCACCAGTTGCAGCAACAGCAGGCGGCCGCAAAGGTTGAACTGGAAACTTTACAGCTCGAAGTTGAAAATCGTGAAACCAGCCTTCAGGATAGTTTATCGAAGGAGCAACGGCTGAACGCTCAATTTGAAGAATATCGAAGTGAGTTGATGGAGCTGTTTGCGCAGACCAACCGCCTGGTTCAGCGGCAGGATGAGATTGAACGGCGGCTTGTGACAGAGGCTGAACGGCATCAGCAGGCGCATCGTGATTCACAGGGTGTCCAGGAGCGGCAGACACAGCTACAGCAGCGCCGTGAACAATTAGTGACACAGTTAGAACAGGTCTGTGTACAGCAGGATCACCTGACTGAGCGCACCGAGGGTTTGAACGAGCAGTTGTTGCAACAGAAAAGTCAATTGGATAAAAAAACTGCCAGCCAAAAAGAACTGCAGCAGCAACTGGGGACCCACTATTCTATTAAGGAATCACTGGAGGCTCTGCAACGGGACTTTGCCGGTTATGGAGATGGAACCCGAATCCTTTTAACCGAAGGTTCCGCTGATCGACAGATTTTTGCTGATCTGTTAAAGGTTTCTGCCGAACTTGAAGTTGCGGTAGAGATGGTTTTGGGAGGGCGGTTGCAGGCGGTTCCCGTGGATAAATTTGTGAATATTGCCACAACTTTAGCGCTGCTGAACGAGCAACAGGCCCGGGGGACTCTACTGCTTCCGTTAGACCATTCTCCGGAGGTTCAGTGCTCCATCGGTGTCCCTTTGCGCTCTCTGGTGACCCCCGAAAGAGGTGCCGAAGTTCTGGTTGATCGATTACTGGCAGGAGTGTTTCTGGTTGATCGGGTCACTGAGCATTGCGCCGCAGTGCTTCCGGTCGGGACAATCCTTGTTGACCGGCAAGGCTTATCCCTCGACTGGCAGGGGGTATTGACTGGTGGTGCAACCAGTGCCAGCGAAACAGGTTTGTTGCGTCGACAGCGGCAGCTTGATGAAGCCACTGCTGAGATTGTTCGGCTGGAGGCGAAAAGCTCCGTTGGACAGCGGGAATTGGAACGATTAGAGGAAGAGCTGCTGCAGTTGGAAGAGTCTCAGTTGGTGGCAACCTCAGAGAAACACCAGCTGGAATTGCAGGCACTGGATCTTGCCAAAGATCGGCAGGGGTTGCAAACCGAAGAGGAGTATTTAGATAAACGTCTGGCGGTGCTAACTTTTGATCTGGAACAGCTGGACGAAGGGCGCGATGCTCTGTTGCTGGAGAAAGAACAGTTGTCAGAAGGGGGGCGTCAAGCAGGTGAACGGCAGCAGCAACTGGAAACCCTTGTTGAACAACAACAGAGCGAACTAACTGAATGGCGTGCCGGCCTTGATCAATCCCGGGAAAAATTGACCGCACAACGGGTGGAGCTTGCCTCCTTGGAACAACAACAACGTGCTCTGTCTGAGACCTTGGCACGGATTGAAAATCAACAGCAGGAAGTTGAGCAGCGTTCTGCTCAACTGACCCAGAAAAAACAGTCTGGACTCGATTCCAGGCAAAAACTCGATGAAAAAGATCAACATCTACAGATTGAACTTGATTTGTTGCTGACCCGTCGCACGGAACAGCAACAGGACAATGAGGCAGTTCGTGATCGTTATGAGGAGCAGAGTTCAGCTCTGGAAGAGTTTCGTGGGCAGCTGCAGCGGGTACGTCTGGAGGCCGAAGAACTCCGTAAGACAGTGTCTCAGTTGCAGTTGAACCATCACGAGTTGCAGGTTGATATTGAGCATGTTCGGCAGGGGGTTCTGGAGCGCTATAATGTCGATCTGCTGGAGCATCAGGTCCCGGAGGCGACAGGGGATGAACTGGAGCGTCAGCAGCAACAATTACGGCGGTTGCAGCAACGTATCGAATCGCTTGGCGAGGTCAATTTAATGGCGATTGATGAATATCGAGAGCAGGAAGAGCGCTACGATTTTCTGTCACAACAGCGCGATGACTTAAATCGATCACTGGAAGATTTAGAAAAAGCGATCAGTCAGATTAATCGGACCACCCGCCGACGGTTTAAGGAAACCTTTGCGGTGGTGAACGAAAAATTCCAGCAGGTTTTCCCGCGCATGTTTAATGGTGGACGGGCTGAACTGCGACTCACTGACGAAAATGATCTGCTTGAAACGGGTATCGATATTATTGCCCAACCACCGGGAAAACGGTTGCAAAATGTGAACCTGCTCTCTGGTGGTGAAAAAGCTTTGACTGCGGTTGCGTTGATTTTTTCGCTGTTTTTAACCAAGCCGACACCATTTTGTGTTCTTGATGAGGTTGATGCTCCTTTGGATGATGCAAATATCAGCCGATTTGCCGGGATGGTTCGGGAGATGACAGAACAGTCACAATTTATTATTATTACCCATAGTAAGCGGACTATGGGTATAGTGGATATTATGTACGGAGTGACAATGGAGGAACCGGGTATTTCAAAACTTGTTTCGGTTCGTATCAATGATTATCAGCCGATAAAAGAGTCAGCGTAGCTTATCCATCTGAATGTGAAACTTCTGTTTCAATGGGAGGCAACATGCCATTTAAATCATTATTGACACGGTTGTTGGAAGATATCCCGGGAGCATCAGGAGCGATAATCGTTGATTGGGAGGGAGAGGCCGTTGATCAGGTTGCCACAACCAATGAGTATGAGATCAAAGTTCTCGGTGCCCACAGTGGGATTATCCTTGCTCAGTTGAGAGAGGCTCTATCCAGAACCGATAGTGGTGGTCTTGATGAGGTGGTTATCCGTACCGGTCGGAATAAGATTTTTATCGCCCCTTTAACTGAAGATTATCTGCTGATGCTGCAACTGGACTCCGGGGCAATTGCCGCACATGCAACATACAGAATGGGACAGTGTGTTGCAGCGTTGCGTAGTGAATTTGAATTTTAACTGTTAAGTATCTTAAAAAATATTATCGATGAACCATCAAGGATTTGAACTTTATGGAATGGCTTAGGGAGTTGAGTTGGGCTGCGGTGTTGGATCAGCTCAATGTTTTTATTGCAAAACTAATACCCACGGTGGCTGCTGCCGGTGTTCCTGAGGAATATCAGTCGCTGGTTGCTTTGGGGATTTTATATTTTGGTGTGACCATTGCCGTCCTCCTGTTTGTCCTGCTGCTGCTGAAAATATTCAGAAAGCCCCGCTCGACTGAGAAGGGGATTGATCAAGCAGCAGAAGAGGCGGCGGATATCTCCGTAGCTGAGACGGTCGCTGAAGTAGAGCGAGAGCCAGCGACTGAACCAGAACCGGAACCAGAACCGGAACCAGAACCAACTCTGGGGTTGTTTGAGCGGTTCAAGCGTGGACTCTCTATGACCCAGTCTTCGTTGGTCGGTCGGGTCGATCGCTTATTGAGCGGTCGAACAACGATTGATGAAGATTTAATAGAAGAATTGGAAGAGATTCTTATTACCGCCGATTTGGGGATGGCGACGACGCAGCAGTTGATAAAATCAATTGAAACGGGTTTGACCAAAGGTGATCTGGCTTCTCCTGAACAGGTCCGTCAGTTGTTGATGGAGGAGTTGAAAAAGATCCTCAAGTTTGAGAGTAAGCCGCTCGATGTGACCAGTGCCTCACCGTTTGTTATTATGGTCATTGGTGTCAATGGCGTCGGTAAAACAACCACAATTGGTAAATTGGCAAATCAGTTTGCTCTGGCGGGTAAAAAGGTTATCCTCGGAGCTGGAGATACTTTTCGTGCCGCAGCAGCAGAACAGTTGAAAATTTGGGGTGAAAGGGCTGATGTTGAAGTTATCAGCCATGCTGAAGGAGCCGATCCTGGTGCCGTCGCTTTTGATGCAGCCAAGGCAGCTGTTGCCCGGAAGGCTGATATTCTCCTCCTTGATACTGCGGGACGTCTGCATACTAAAGTTAATCTGATGGAAGAGTTGAAAAAGATTCGTCGGGTTCTGGATCGGGAAATCCCCGGAGCCCCCCATGAGGTTCTATTAGTTCTCGATGCAACGACCGGTCAAAACGCTTTGACCCAGGCGAGATTATTCAATCAGGCGGTTTCATTGGATGGAATTGCCCTGACAAAGCTTGATGGGACGGCCAAGGGGGGAATTATTGTCGCTATTGCTGCAGAGATGCAGGTGCCGGTACGTTTTGTCGGGATTGGCGAACAGCTGGACGATTTACGTCCCTTTGATGCTGAAATGTTCGTTTCGGTATTATTTGACAGCAACTAATCTGGATGGGGAGTTTTTGAGATGGAAGTTTTGGATCGGTTAGAGGGTGCTATCGAGAGACTGCTTGAGCAGAATCGTCAACTGAAGTCTGAAAAGGCCTCTCTGCAAACAGAAAAGTTACAGTGGCAACAGGACCGTCATCATCTTGTCGGGGAAATTGACCGGATCCTTGAGCGTCTTGAAAATGTCCAATTGGAGGAATCTTGAATCCCACAGTTCAGATCCGTGTCCTGGGCCGTGACTATAGTCTACGGAGCCAGGGTTCAGAAGACCAGGTTCGGCGGGTGGTTGAGTTTGTTGAAACAAAGCTGGCCGAGACAGCTTCCGGAAGATCGGTTGATACTAGAGACTTGACAGTTTTGACTTTGCTGAATTTGGCCGGTCAATTTCTACAGCTGCGGGATCAGGGGAGTCAAGACGGAGAACTGGATCTCCGCCTTCAGCAGCTGGTTGAGTCTTTGGAACGTGCCATAGCTGATAATTCTAGTTGCTAAAGGTGCCGATTTCAATGTATTGTTGCCCTT
>JAOZQF010000011.1 GCA_029932345.1 Desulfuromusa sp.
TTGCAGGACGTAGTCCATGTACAGCATGCCGATTTTTGGTAACTTCATTTGTCTTCCCTTACTTATTTTTTATGAGAGGTTTTACGATCGATTAATTCGATAATTTTTTCTATTTTTTTATTGTTAAAATTCAGACCAAATTCTTCCTGATCCGGAGTTGCAAAAGCGGGGATCCCATTGACTTCAAGCACGATATACTTTTCTCGCTTCCGGTCATATATAATATCAACCCCGGCAATATCCAGCCTGACTGCAGCAGCAGCTCTCACCGCAAGATCAGCTAACTGATCGGTCATCTCACGCAGGAAAACACTCCCCCCGGAGGTCACATTGGTACGCCAGTCCCCTTTTTTGGCGCGGCGACCGTAACAGCTAATAGCCTCTCCGTCAACCACATCAATACGGTAATCGGTACCATCATAATCGACGAATCTTTCAATATAAAAAAAGCGAATATCCAGCTGATTCAGGAAGGGCATAATTTTATTGAGATCGTTTTCTGATTCAATCAGGACCATGCCAATACCACCCCAACCATCAACCGGCTTGTATACGACCTTTGAGTCCCACTTATTGACCGCCTCTCGGAGTTTTTCTGATTCGTCCCGGTGGCAGAGGTAAAAATCGGTTCTCGGTATATTGGCGACCCTGAGGGCAATATCGGTTTTCATCTTGTCTTCAGAGATAGAAAACCCCTTAAAGCTATTGATGATCGGGATATGGAGATCAAGCAGTTCGTAAAGATAGATCTGGTACATGCTCTGTTCCCCGGCATTGTAGGAAAAAAACAGATCCAGATTGTCCATCTGTACGCCGTTACAAAAAATTCCATCATTATGGGCTTCTGCATAGCGGAGGTTTAGACCGCTAATAGTCTCAATTTCCCGCTCTTTTAGCCCGGCAATTATTTTCTCCTCAATTAGATCACCGCCACCATTCTGATAGATCCATGTTCCCACTGTTCGCTTACTCATGGTTTTAGTCCTCCTTGACCAGGTATCCATTATATTGATGAAACATAAAGAGATCGGTGACTAATGAAATTCGTTCGGTAAAACTTTTTTTCAAGGCGCGTTCGTGAACCGTGTGGTCTCCATCACCAAACGGACCAAAGCCATCCAGAGTGACAACACCGGAAGCCGCAGTGATGTTTGCATCACTTCCACCACCCCGGAGTTCTGTTAATATTGGCTGATTGGAGATCTCTCTGATTTTTTCAACCAGGGCAGCCTGCCGGGCATTGGGCTCCATAACATCCCTTTGCAGGCGACCCGACAAACGGGCAGAGATTCCCGGGACCGCTGCTTCAGCAACAATGCTATCCAGACCGGCTAGCAGGCGGTCTCTCTCAGGACCACAGGTGAAGCGCATCTCGACCACCAGAGATGCCTGCGGAGAGATGGTGTTTGCCCCAATTCCTCCCTGCATCTTGCCGACATTAACGGTAGAGCCTTGATCCAGATCGGTCATGGCAACCAGCTTTTGCAATTTGTGTGCAGCCTCAAGGTTGGCATCAATCCCTTCACTGTATTTGTTTCCAGCGTGAGCCGCCTGCCCTTCAATATCGATCGTCCAGGTACCAACCCCTTTGCGACCGATCACCAGTTCCATCGCCGCTCCAGCAGCTTCAAATACCATAACGTAATCGTATTTGGAGCAGAGCTCTGCAGTTAAGGAGCTTGAATCATCGCTTCCGGTTTCCTCGTCAGAAACACAGAGATAATCGATATTTTCTATTTTTTTATTGGTGCGGTAAACATTTCTCAGTGCTTCCAGGGCGACGATCAATCCCCCCTTCATATCACAAACTCCGGGGCCGTAAATCCACTCATCATCCCCTCGCCAAACTTCAAATTGCCCCGCTGGAAAAACCGTATCTAAGTGACCAACCAGAAGAATTTTTTGCCCTGCTGTCGATGGTGAATAAAAAAGACGATGGTCCCCGATCAGTTCCCGCGAAAACTGGCGCTGTTGTAATCCCAGTTCTTCGCACCAGCTCCCCAGCTGATTGCCAACGGCATCAACTCCATGCTTATTGGTGGTAAAGGAGTTGATTTTAACCAGAGTCTCAAGATCGTTAAAAATTGACACAAGATTTCTCCAATAAATTTAAATATGACTGTGGCGATCATCCAATTACTCAATATCGCATATCTTCAGATATTAGTACAAAAAGAAAGGGGAGGATTTCATTAAATAACAGTAAGTAGGTGGATTTAGAGCGTGGTCGTTTCCCTCGATGGATTTGTCCACGTTCCCCGGTCAAAGAATCAGCCATCTCTATATATGACAAAACAGTCAATAGTCCACAGGTCTGCGTAGAATATTCTACAAAAAAGCCACTTCACAGGGCGATATTTTTTTAACTAACTGTATTTATTGAATTATAAAAGTTGGCACAGTGATTGATAGATAGAGCAGGTAAGAGTTAGGAACAGACGAACCAGATTTCGCTTGTCACGGTAACCGCTTGTTGGAAAAGGCGCCCACAAATATATGAGGAGCCTACATGGATTCACACTGCCAGATAGATGACTCGCAAAAGTTTTCAGCACGCGGCTTGGATCAGAATCACCTGCATTGTTGCTTGACCCTGTCAGCCTAGTTGACAGCCAATAGCTGACCTGTTAGGTTATATATTAATAAACCGAACGGTCTGTTTTTTTTGGAGAAGCGATTATGGCAACCAAGGGTGAGCAAACTCGCGAAAAAATATTGGCAGAAGCGAGACAAATATTTAAACGTAAAGGGATCAGGGCAACCACGATCAACGACCTTCTTGAAGCTGCGGGGATCACAAAAGGGAATCTCTATTTCCACTTCTCCGATAAAGAAGCGATTGGGTTAGAGGTTCTCAAGCGCGAGCAGCGGTTATTCTACGATTTTCTAGATCAAGCTTTCAGCGGAAAATCGGCGGCGGCGGGGTTGGATAATTTTTTCTGTAAAGCTCTGGAAAAACATCGTCAACAAGGTTTTGTCGGTGGCTGTCTGTTTGGCAATACGGCACTTGAAACCAGTGACACGGCTCCCCTTTTTGCTGCTCTGGTTCAGGAGGTTTTTGCTGAGTGGATAAATGTATTTGCAGAAAAAATTGCTGCAGCGCAGACGGCCAGACAAATCCGTACCGATCTGCCGGCCGGTGAGCTTGCTGAACTGGCGGTGGTGACCATCGAAGGGGGGATTATGCTATCGCGGTTACAAAAATCAGCAGATCCTCTGAAACGATCTCTGGAGACCTTGAGACGGGTCTTGGAGCTAGAAATATAAACTGATATCAAAACATAGAAAGGAGATCATCATGTCACGAATTGCAACCGTTGATCCCGCTTTAGTTGATAGTCAAGTAGAAGAGATCTTTGCAGAAATCCATGCAGCCTTTGGCCGCATCCCCAATCTGTTTAAGACCTATGCCCATCACCCTCCGCTTCTTGAGGCGAACTGGTACAAGGTTAAACGGGTGATGATGGAAGGGGTTTTACCGCGAAAAGTGAAAGAATCTATCGCTGTTTTGATCTCGATTGATAATAGCTGTAGTTACTGTATTGCAGCCCATGAAGGAGCGTTACAGAGTATCGGAATTTCATCCGAAGAGATTAAAACTATTGAAACTGACTTTGAAAATGCTGAGTTCTCTCAGAAGGAAAAAAATCTCATCAAGTTAGCCCGCAAGGCAAACTCCACACCTTTGCAAATTTCGGATGAAGAAGTTGAAGCTGCTCGTGCAGCTGGGGCGACAGATGCGGAAATTGTAGAGGCATTGGGGGTGATGGAAGTTTTTACTGCCTTCAATAAATTTCTCGATACCCTTCAGGTTGAACTTGGATAATTTGTTGAGTTTTGCAGGTTTCTTGAAGGTTGAGTAAAATTTCCAAAAGGAAAAATTATGCGCGGACGAACTCCCAAAATAATCATTTTATCGGTCATTGCTATCCTGATCGCAGGTTTTTTCATCTTTGATCTGGGCCAATATTTGACCTTGAGTTATCTCAAGAGTCAGCAGCAGGTGTTTAATGACTATTACCTGCACAACCGTTTCTCTACCCTGCTGATCTATTTTGTTATTTATATTGTGGTCACCGCTTTGTCTCTGCCGGGAGCGGCAGTGATGACCCTTGCCGGAGGAGCACTGTTTGGCCTCTGGACCGCTGTGGTGGTGGTCAGTTTTGCCAGCAGTATCGGCGCAACTCTGGCCTTTCTGGTCTCCCGTTTTCTGTTGCGTGATTGGGTGCAGGGAAAGTTTGGCGACAAGTTACAGGCGATCAATGACGGGATAGAAAAAGAGGGGGCTTTTTACCTTTTTTCACTCCGCCTAGTTCCTCTGTTTCCATTTTTTGCTATCAATCTACTGATGGGGTTGACGCCGCTTAAAACATCCCTCTATTACCTGGTCAGTCAGGTGGGGATGTTGGCGGGAACCTTCGTCTATGTCAACGCCGGAACCCAGATTGGGCAGCTTGAAAGTGCCGGCGGGATCCTCTCTCCCGGATTGTTAATCTCCTTTGCTCTATTGGGGATCTTCCCTCTCCTTGCCAAGCGTCTGCTGGGAATTTTCCACTCCCGCAAAGTCTATGCCAACTACCAGAAACCGCAGCAGTTTGACTACAACCTGGTGGTGTTAGGTGCGGGGAGTGGCGGTTTGGTCAGCTCTTATATTGCTGCCGCGGTGAAGGCGAAAGTGGCATTGATTGAAAAGGACAAGATGGGCGGTGACTGCCTCAACACCGGCTGTGTCCCAAGTAAAGCGCTGCTGCGAAGTGCCAAGATGTTGTCCTATGCCCGGCGGGCTGAGGAATTTGGTTTCAAAACCGCAGAGATTGATTTTGATTTTGCCGAGGTGATGGAGCGGGTACAGCAGAAAATTGCCCAGATAGAGCCTCACGATTCGGTGGAAAGATATACCAGCCTTGGTGTTGAAGTGATTGCAGGGGAGGCAAAAATTACCTCGCCGTGGACGGTTGAGGTCAACGGAAAAACTTTGACGACCCGGAGTATTATTGTTGCCACCGGAGCTGCCCCCTTTGTCCCTCCGATTAAAGGGCTGGATAAAATTGATTATCTGACCTCGGACACTCTGTGGAATCTCCGTGAACTTCCGCAGCGATTGGTGGTTCTCGGTGGTGGTCCGATTGGCAGTGAGATGACCCAGGCGTTTGCCCGTTTGGGAAGCCGGGTTACGCAAGTTGAAAAGGGACCACAGATCATCGGACGTGAAGATCCGGAGGTGGGTGAATTTATCCGGCAGAAATTTACCGATGAAGGGATTCGAGTTCTGACCGACCATCAGGCGGAGGAAGTTAAGGTTGATTCCGGGCGGCAATGGTTAGTTTGTGAACATCAAGGTGAGCGGGTTGAAATTGAGTTTGATCAGTTACTGGTTGCCGTCGGTCGGAGAGCCAATGTCAGCGGTTTCGGTTTGGAAGAGTTGGAAGTTGAGATCAGTCCGCAGGGAACCGTAGCCACAGATCCGTTCTTGCGGACAAATTTTCCGAACATTCTCTGTGTCGGTGATGTCACAGGACCCTACCAGTTCACCCATACTGCAGCACATCAGGCCTGGTACGCAGCAGTCAATGCTCTATTCGGAAACTTTAAAAGTTTCAAGGTCGACTATCGGGTGATCCCCTGGTGCACTTTTACCGATGCCGAAGTGGCCAGAGTGGGCATTAACGAAACCGAAGCAAAACAACAGAAAATCCCCTTTGAGGTGACCCGTTATGGGATTGACGATCTGGATCGGGCGATTACTGACAGTGAAGATCATGGCTGGGTCAAAGTGTTGACCAGACCCGGTTCTGATAAAATTCTCGGCGTGACTATTGTCGGCACCCATGCCGGTGACCTGCTGGCAGAATATGTTCTGGCGATGAAGTATAAACTTGGCTTGAACAAAATTCTCGGAACCATTCACACTTATCCAACCCTGGCTGAAATGAATAAAGCGACCGCAGGAGAGTGGAAGCGTGCCCACGCTCCAGAAAAACTTTTAGCCTGGATAGAAAAATATCACACCTGGCGAAGAGGGTCCGGGACAAGAAGTTGAATCTTTTCAGTAAGTACAGAGGGTGTTCCGGTGAGCAACTACCATTGTGGTATTTTGCTAAAGCGGGACAGAAGATAAAGGAGATAACGATGAAAAAAATGGTAATGAGCGGATGTCTGGCGCTTCTTTTGTTGCTGAGTATTGGTTCTCTGACAATGGCGGCAGAGATGCCGAAACCCGATGGAGATGTTCTCTGGAATCACATCACCTCGGACTCTCCCTACACGGAATGGTCATACTGGCCAGATCACCAGGGGATGCAAGAGGGACGGGCCCCCCATGGTCCTCTGCATAAGGTTTTTGTGAACAAGCAAGCTCTGGAATCGGCCGCCCCTCCCCTGCAATACGGAGCCATTGAGGTCAAAGAGAATTATGGAAAGGATAAGGAACTCAAGGCGATCACGGTCATGTACAAGGTCAAGGGATATAACCCCGATAATGGTGACTGGTTCTGGGTTAAATATAGTCCAACTGGAAAAACCTTAAAGGCTGGCAAGCCAATGGGATGTATCGGTTGCCATGGAACGAGAGCTGCCAACGATTTTGTTCTGGTTCACGAATTTAAGTAATGATCTTTGGGCATCAGGAGTCTCATGTGCTCCTGATGTCGAAGCGGCAGGTCCGGAGTTGATTTTCGCTCAACCGAATCTATCCCGCGTTTTTGGAACGCAATATTTACAGGAGTTATCAATGAAAAAATTAAGTTTGCTGCTGCTTCTCGGTTTTGTCTTTATCGGACCTACGTCAATCTTTGCTGCTGATGGTCTGGTTGCGCTGAAAAGCTCATATTCAGCAGCTGAGACGATGGATCATTTTGAAGCCATCGCCAAGAAAAAAGGGTTGAATATTTTTGCCCGGATCAACCATGCCGCCGGAGCGGCAAAAATTGGTAAAACTCTGCGTCCGACCGAGGTTCTGATTTTTGGCAATCCTCAAGGGGGAACCCCTTTTATGGAGTGTAGCCAGACAGTTGGGATCGATTTGCCCCTCAAAGTTCTGGTTTGGCAGGATGCCAGCGATCAGGTTTGGCTTGGCTACAATGATCCCGTCTATCTGGCAAAGCGCCATGAAGTTGAAAGCTGTCCCGTTGCGGCAAAATTAAACAAGGCTCTGGCAGGTTTAAGTGCCGCTACTCTGGCCCATTAATCCATACTCTGAATCAGGTTTACGATAAACAATGGTAGCGGAGGAACAATGAGATTATCTGTCTTGATTTTGATTGGGCTACTAATTTTCCCAATGATCGTCCTTGCCGGTGAAGCAGATGTCGTAAAAGTTGCGGTGGAACGGCAGGGAGATCGCTATCGTTTTGATGTGACTGTTCTCCATGATGATGGGGGGTGGCAACATTATGCAGATGGTTGGGATGTTGTTGCTCCAGATGGGCAAATTATTGCGACCCGGGTTCTTTATCACCCCCATGTCAATGAACAGCCGTTTACCCGCAGTCTTTCCGGTGTTGTTATTGATCCCGAAATCGCTTCGGTCACGATTCGTGCTCACGATCTGGTTCATGGTTACGGCGGTGAAGAAAAAATTGTCAAATTACCCAAATAATGATGCAGGAGATTCTCCATTGAACAAGATTAAAAAGACCTTTTCCCCCTTTATCCCCAAGGGGGTCTTCCTCTTGATCTCTCTTTTATTCTCGGTTAGCCTGGTTCATGCTACAACGCCACTGGTTGAGCCTGTCTGGTTGATGGACAATCTGGATACCCCGGAGATTCGGATATTGGATCTGCAGTCTGCTGGTGGTTATCGGCAAGCACACCTGCCAGGGGCAGTGAATACCGATTATGCTCAGTGGCGGGTCAAGGGTCAAAATGGAATCCCGGCAATGCTCCCGGAAAAGGAGTATCTGGATAAACTGATAGGTCGGTTGGGTATCGACAACCAGACCCTGGTCATATTGGCCCCCATTGGTGCCGGTGATATGGCGGTGGCAACCCGGATCTATTGGACATTCAAGGCGATGGGGCATGATGAAGTCTCAATTTTGAATGGTGGCTTGATGGCATACAGTCAAATCCCCGGCAGTCATTTTGTTGATGAGGTATATCTTCCGCCAGCAAAACAATTTACGGGACAGCCAAGGTTGGAGTATTTTCCGGGGGCAAAAGAGGTGAAGGCGGCATTAGATCGTGGTGTTACCTTTGTTGATAGCCGCAGTTACGATGAGTATATGGGCAAGGTTGGGGGCCGGAATGAGAGACTCGGCACCATCCCGGGGTCGATTCTGCTGCCATTCGATCGGCTTGTGGTCAAAGAAAGTGGACAATTTCACGATCTGGATAAAATCAAAGAAATCTACCAATCAAGTGGCGTTCCGCTAGAGGGGGAACAGATCTCATTTTGCCATACCGGACATCGAACCTCTTTATCCTGGTTCGTCTCACACGAGCTGCTGGAAAACAGAGATGCCAGAATGTATGACGGATCAACCATTGAATGGGCGGCAGATCCTGACTTGCCTTTGGAGGTTTTATACAACCGTTAATAAATTGAGAATAGCTTGATTTTGAGGGATGTCAGACAGAGAGGTAGCGTTTTTTGATCTCCTCATTCTGCTGCAGTTGCTGTCGGGTTCCAGAGAATCTGATTAATCCTTTGTCGATCACATAGCCCCGGTCGGAAACTTCCAGAGCAAAGTGGGCATTCTGCTCTGCCAGCAGGATCGGAAAATGGTCCTTCAGTCTGCGGATGATCCCGTCCAGTTGTTCGACGATAACCGGTGCCAGCCCCTCACAGGGTTCATCAAGCAGTAATATTTTGGGTTGGCAGGCCAGTGCTCGGGCAATTGCCACCATCTGTTGCTCGCCACCACTGAGTTCTCCCCCTTTGCGGTGCCTGAATTTATCCAACAATGGGAAAGTGTTAAACAGATCATCAATTGTCCACTGAATTTCAGTTGCCGCAGTGAAAGAAACCTCGAAATTTTCCTGGACAGATAATTCGGAGAAAATCCGCCGATCTTCCGGAACATAGCCAAGTCCCATGCGGACATTTTTAAACACCGGCTGCTTTGAAATGTCCTGATCCAGAAACCGGATGGTCCCTTTACGGGGATGGTTATAGCCCATGATGCTTTTCAGCGTGGTCGATTTTCCTGCCCCGTTACGTCCGAGCAAGCAGACAATCTCTCCAACGTTCACTTCCAGATCGATCCCCTGGAGGATATAGCTGTCATCGTAATAGGTGTGGATATCTGCAACTTTAAGCATGCACTTTTCTCCCCAGATACGCTTCCTGAACCTGCTCGTTGGCGCGGATCTCTTCCGGGCTTCCCTGAGCAAGCAGGTGCCCCTGGTGTAGTACATAGATTTTTTCTGCAAGGGAGAAAACCACCTTCATATCATGTTCGGTGATAAAAAAAGTGGTGCCAGAGTTTTTTGCCAGTTTTTTGATCAGATTAATCATGTTTTCTGTCTCTTCCGGATTCATCCCTGCGGTGGGTTCGTCCAGCAATACAACGCTTGGATCTCTGGCCAGGACAATCGCCATCTCAACCAGTCGTTTATCCCCATAGGCCAGATTGGCAACCACCTGATCTGTACGGCCACCCAGGCCGACCTGCTCCAGAGTATCCATGGCTTTTTCGGTAATCTGCTGGTCGTTGAATACATTGCCGTACAGTTTGAAATGTTTGTTCTGCTGAATAATCAGTGGACTGAAAACATTTTCGGCCACCGTAAGTTCGGTAAAGATATTGGTGATCTGAAAAGAACGACACATCCCCTTATCGACAACGCGGTGGGAAGGTAGCCCGGTGATATCTTCTCCATTCAGGAACACCTTTCCCTTGGTCGGTGGAAATTTTCCGGAAATCGCATTATAAAAGGTCGTTTTCCCTGCACCGTTGGGGCCGATCAATGCCGACATCTCTCCCTTGCCGATGGTCAGAGAAATGTCTTCGATAACCTTGAATTTCCCGTAGGAATGGCCAAGATTTTCGATGCGTAGCACGCTGTCTCTGCTCATTTTGACCCCTGCTTGAAAAATTTATTCCGCAACGTTCCAAAAACCCCCTGTGGGAAAAAGAGGACAATTGGTATCAGGATGATCCCCAGGAAAAGCATCCAGTTTTCCGTGTACTGAATGATAATCTGTTCCAGGATAAAGAAAATTCCGGCTCCGAACAATGGCCCGAGGAAAACCCCGGTTCCGCCGATAATCGACATGATGATCGGCTTGGATGAGAAGCTCCAGTGCATAAATTCCGGGGTCGCCATATTGTTGAACAGGCAGAATAATACCCCGGCCAGCCCGGTAAATGCTCCAGAGATGGCAAAAGCGGCAATGCGTAATGTCTTCACGTTGCCACCGATGAACGAGACGCGCTGTTTATTTTCCCGCATGGACTTGAGAATCAGGCCAAAGGGGGAATGAACAATCAGCCAGAGCAGGCTGATAGCGATCAAAACCACAACAAAGACCAGATAGTACATGTTGATCGGAGTGTAGAAGGTTAGTTGAAAACCAAACAGGTTCAAACTCGGCAGGTTGAAAACCGGCAATCCATCGCTGCCACCGGTTACATCAAGCCAGTTGTGGGCGATAGAAAAGAACATCATGCCGAACCCGAGGGTAATCATGGCGAAGAAAATTTCATCCAGCCTGACCGAGAAAAAACCGACAACCAGTGCTGCCAGTAACGCTACCAACATACCGGCAAGAAGAATCAAAAAAAGATTTTCATATCCGGCTTGTAACATCAGTGCTGCCGTATAGGCGCCAAGGCCAAAAAAAGCTCCCTGGCCGAACGACAACAATCCGGTGTATCCAAGTAGCAGGTTAAGGCTGACAGCCATCAACCCCATGATCAGGATTTCCGAGAGAAGCATCACCCAGTAAACGGGAATCACCAACGGGGCTAAGAGTAACAGAATCGTCAGAAGCGCTGGACCGAGGAGGTTGTGGTTGTTTTGTGTCATCATGATCACACCCCCTTTTTGAACAGGCCGTTCGGTTTGACCAATAGAACAACGGCCAGCAATATATAGGGGATGGCCATCTGCAATCTGCCCGCAAATACCGTTCCGAACGATTCCAGTAATCCCAGCAATAATGCTCCGGCAAACGCTCCGGGAAAGCTACCCAAGCCACCGACGACCACGACGATGAAGCTTTCGATAATAATCTTTTCTCCCATCGAGGGGATCAGGCTCTGTTGCGGTGCGGCCAGGGCACCACCGAGTGCGGCCAGCCAGGTACCCAGGGCAAAAACAGATGTGTAGATCAGGGGAACATTGATACCAACCCCTTCAGCCATGATGTTATCAAAGGAGGCCGCGCGGATAATTTTGCCCCATTTGGTGAAATGGAAAAATGACCAGAGCAGACCGCCGATAATCGGCCCGATGATGATCAGAAATAGACGATAGACCGGGTAATCCTGTCCGGCGATGCTGATGATCCCATTGAGAATGGCAGGAGGTTCAACAATATGATAGCCGGAACCCCAGATCATGCGGACTCCGTCATCCAGAACCAGCAAAATTGCAAAGGTCAATAACAGTTGGTAGGAAACATCTCGATCATAGACCCGTTTTAACAGGTATTTTTCCACCAGGACACCAATAACGACGACACAGAGTGGACCGACCAGCAACCCGAACCAAAAGGAGTCGAAATATTTCATCGACTGCATACACAGGTAGGCACCTAGCATGAACAGCGAACCGTGGGCAAAGTTCAGAACACCCATGACACCGAAAACTGTTGTCAGGCCGATAGCGATCAGGAACAACAACATGCCCCAGCTCAGGCCATTCAGGATATTCAGCAGCAGGAATTCCATATCAACTCCGGGGTTGTTAGAACTGTTCTGGTTTGGAAAAAGAGAAGTGAAAAACTGTAGCGGAGAGTTTCCTCCCCGCTACAGTTCAACCGATCTATACGAAATAAAAAGTGATTTACATGGCAGCGCCCAAGGAGCAACCAGTCTCAGAAACGGCCGGAGTGACGTCTTGACCTTTAAATATCTTGATCGGTTTTAAAATACGATGTGGATACCCTGGTGCAGCAGCAGTTTTACCCCAGTGAGCATCGGTGACAGCCTGATGATCACCCTTGCGGAATTCGATCGTTCCAGTTGGAATCTCTATCTTCAACCCTTCAAGGGCATTGACGATGGCCATCTTGTCAGTAGATTTGGCTTTTTTAGCAGCAGCTTTATAGGCGTAGACTGCGCTGTAGGCACCATGGGCGTTGTAAGAAGGATAAGCGCCATACTTTTTGAAATAAGAGTCGACAAAATGTTTGTTCATCGCGGAATCATTTGCCAGGAACCAGTATCTGGTCCCAACCCATAAGCCCTCTGGCATCTTGTCACCCAGTGCAGTCAGTACTTCCGTTGCTGCACCGAGGGAGAATAGAACTTCAAAGTCAGCATTGAAGAAACCCATACTGTTGGCCTGACGAACAAAATCGATCAGGTTTCCACCCCACAGGGAGATGAATACGCCGTCAGGTTTGCTGCTCATAACCTTAGTGATATAGGCGCTGAAATCGGTGGTTTTGAAAGGAGGAAAAGCGACCTGATCTTTGGGGAGAAAAGTGGTTGTCGGGTTGAGTTCTTGCAGATATTTTTCGAAATATTCCCAGGATTGATGACCGAAGGAATAATCAGGACCGACAGTGGTCCATTTTTTAGCCCCGGTCTCTTTCGCCAGCAGTGCGGCGGCCTTTACGTTCTGAGCCAGGTTCAGGGAGATCCGGAAGGTATATTTGTTGCAGACACTGCCGGTGACATCGGGGGTTGCCGCGTGGGTGATAATCAGCGGAGTTTGCATCTTTTCAATAGAAGGAACAACGGTTTTTGCCACACCGCTTGAATCGAGACCGATCAACATGTCGACTTTATTCTGATATACATGTTTTCTGATCGCCCGCAGGGCAACATCGGCTTTTCCGGTAGAATCTTCAAAGAACCCTTCAACCTGTTGACCGTTGATTCCCCCTGCCGCATTGATCTCTTCAATAGCCAGTTCTGCCCCTTGCTTGGCAAATTGTCCATAGGCAGAGAAAGGTCCTGACATAATGTAGGTAAAGCCAATTTTTACCGTTGAGGCCGCATGGGCTCCGATAACTGAGACCAGAACAAACGCCAATGTGATCAGGATACTTAGAACTCGCTTTTTCATCTCTCCTCCTCATGTGTAAGAATGTTGGTGGTTCAAGCCAGCCGTCAGGCTGCAAAAGTTCTCATCCATAAAAATATTAAATATTTAGCCTCTCTTCTTTCTTGATTCATCTCATTTTTCATCTACTAAACAGCAGATTTTTTTTTGAGTCAATCTTTAATGAGGTGGAAAGAGGAGGCTTTTCAAGGGAAAGGAGAGATCTCTGACTATGGGCTGCCGTGCCAGGATTTCGGAGAAAGTTTAAATTTTTAGCAGGAAAATGGCGGATGGCAGAGGAATTAAAGGGTCCCTTCCATATCCAGACGGAAAAAATCTTTTGCTTTCAACTGTTTATCACCACTCATTTTGGTTGGAGCCGTTCCCGGAGCAAAGACTTCAAAGTAAGCTTTTTCACTGTCTTCCGCCAAGAGCAGTCCATTCTTTTTATCAATAGAATGAAATTCAATGGTATCGGGAATGCGGAAGTTTTTCACTGGATATTGTTTCTCCGCTTCCCGCATAAAATTGACCCAGGCGGGAGCTGCGGCTCGTGAGCCGGTCTCATTTTTTCCTAAAGGGCGTTCCTGGTCGTAACCAACCCAGGAGACACAGGCGAGTTGCGGAATAAAACCGATATACCAGGCATCTTTCAAATCGTTGGTGGTGCCGGTTTTTCCTGCCGAGGGGCGCTTTAAGGCCTTGGCTCGCCAGCCGGTCCCTTCCCGAACCACACTCTCTAAAATATTGGTGGTCAGATAGGCGGTTTCGGGTGAGATGACCCGCCGTGGCGGTTTTCTGATCAGCCGCTGATCGGCAGCCATGCCATTGCTAAAATCTGCTGGATCGATCGATTCAAGAATTCGGCCGTTGCGATCACGGATTCGAGTAATATAGGTTGGTGGAACCAGAATCCCCCCATTTGCAAAAACGGTATAGGCGGTCAGTATCTCCAGCGGAGTGACGGCAGTTGAACCTAGCGCCATTGACAAATCCCGCTGCTGCGGAGTTTCCAGACCAAGTTTTTTAACATAGTTGGCGGCATAGTTGACCCCGATATCCTCAAGAATCTTGATCGTAACGACATTGCGTGAATGGGCTAAAGCAAAGCGAAAGCGGGTCGGACCGTAGAACTTTTGTTCATAATTTTTGGGTTTCCACTCCTCCACTTTACCGGTCTCAATCTCCAGGTTTTCATAGATTAACGGTGTATCAAGGATAATCGTGGCCGGGGTGTAACCCCGATCGAGAGCCGCGGCATAGATGAGTGGCTTAATGGCCGAGCCGGGGAGTCGTTTCGCCTGGATTGCCCGGTTGAACTGGCTCTCTTTGAAATCATAGCCACCAACCATCGCTTTAATCTGACCACTGAAAGGATCTACGGCAACCAGTGCCCCTTGAGCAAGGGGCGCCTGTTCCAGACCGAGTTTTATCGATTCTGATTCAAGGTCTAAAACTTTGACCTCAATCACCGAACCGAGGGGAAATCGCGTCTGCTTCTTGTCCTCGATATTTCCCGAAGGGGCAACATCGGTATCAGTCACTTCAATGGGTGCGGCCCATTTTGATTCTTTGATTGAAATCGAGCCCTCCCTGGTACCAATTTTACAGAGGATCTGGTCCCCTTTTTGTCCAACGATAATTGCCTGGGTGTAGCTGCCGCTACTTAACGGATCGGTGGTAAATTGTTCTTGCTGGTTAAGTAAAAATTCTGCTTGTTCTATGTCATTAAGAACCTGTTGAGAGCCCCGATAACCACGCCGTTTATCGTGGGCCCGAAGATTATTTTTAACCGCTTGCTGGGCAATTTTCTGCATTGGCAGATTGATGCTGGTCTCAACTTCCAACCCCCCGGTATAGAGGAGCTCCTCCCCGAACCGTTCCTCCAGATAGCGCCGCACCTGCTCATTAAAATAGGCGGTCACATCGAGCAGGTTATTCAGGCGTGGTTTGATCGTCACCTTCTCCTCTGCGGCCTGAGTGTACTCCTCGGGGGTGATGTATCCCTCCTTGACCATTCGGCCAAGAACATATTTCTGTCGATCCATGGCCCGCTGGTAATGGCGGTAGGGGGAATAGCGACTGGGGGCTTGAGGGAGTCCTGCCATGATCGCCGATTCAGCCAGAGTCAACTCTTCAACATTTTTATCAAAATAGTTTTCAGCCGCCGCTTCTACCCCGTAAGCACGGTGACCAAGATATATCTGGTTCAGATAGAGGTAGAGAATCTCCTGTTTGGTCAGCGCTTTTTCCATCCGCCAGGCAAGAATCGCCTCTTTAAATTTCCGGGTGAAGGTTCGTTCAGAGGTCAACAACAGCTTTTTAGCCACCTGTTGAGTAATTGTGCTGCCCCCCTGAGCGATCCCGCCAGCTTTCACATTCTTTAGTGCGGCACGAAAAATAGAGATAAAATCGATCCCCTGATGTTTAAAGAAACTGGCATCTTCGGCTGCGACAAACGCCTGAACCAAAGTTTTAGGGATTTTTTCAAAGGGGACTAAAATCCTCCTCTCACGGGAATATTCGGCAATGATAGAGCCATCATCGGCATAAATTCGAGTAATCAGAGGGGGATGATAATCGGAGAGAGTTTCAACTCTGGGGAGGGTTGTCGAAACAAAAAAATAAGCACCGATCAGCAATGCCGCTCCAAGGAGTGGCAAGGCGAACAGGGAGAAAAAAGCGTATTTGAGATAACGGTTCATAGTTTCAATATTTTATTAAATAAACGTAATTTGTTTTTTATTTAAGTACTCATCAAATGCTGATAAAAGGAGTAGACTTTATAACACGCAGAGAATAGTGGAGCAACTGCTAGAAACAGTGTGGAGAAGAGAGCTCTATGTTCTCCCGTGACCGTTCTTGATTCTTATGTCTGTGCTTCAAGCTGATTTAAGTCAATCCGGGATACCAGTTGAACTTGATGTTAAAGAGGTCTGAAATGAAAAAAGCGGTGGTTCTTTATAGTGGTGGTCTCGATTCTACCACCTGTATGGCGATTGCCAGTGATCAGGGTTTTGAGGCGTATGCCCTCAGTTTTGCTTACGGTCAGCGGCATACGGTTGAGTTGGAAAAAGCCCGTGAATATGCGCCGCTAATCGGGGCTAAAGAGCATATGGTGGTTGATATTGATCTTCGACAAATGGGCGGTAGCGCTCTGACTGCCGATATCGATGTCCCCAAACATCTGGCCGAAGAGGGGGAGATCCCGGTCACCTATGTTCCTGCCCGCAACACAATTTTTCTTTCATTCGCTCTGGGTTGGGCTGAGGTTCTCGGTGCTACCGATATTTTCATCGGCGTTAATGCCCTCGACTACTCCGGCTATCCTGACTGCCGCCCGGAATTTATTCAGGCGTTTCAGCAGTTGGCAAATCTGGCAACCAAAGCTGGTGTTGAGGGGAACCCCTACCATATCAACGCGCCGCTGCTCAATTTGACCAAAGCTGAAATTATTCGGCAGGGGTTGGTTTTGGGGGTTGATTATCTCCTCACCCACTCCTGCTATGACCCCACAGCGGAGGGTTTATCCTGCGGGAAATGTGACTCTTGCCGTTTACGTTTGCAGGGTTTTGCTGCTGCCGGAGAGGAGGATCCAATTCCCTATGTCTAGTGATAAGAGGCTGTCGATGCCCGATTTGCAACAGAGTCATGACAGCCGTAACATTGCCATCGATAAGGTTGGCATTAAGAATATTCGCTACCCGATTGTGGTGCTGGATAAATTCAATGAACAGCAACATACCGTTGCCTGGGTTAATATGTATGTTGATCTCCCGGAGCAGTTCAAGGGGACCCACATGAGCCGCTTCATTGAAGTGCTGAACCTTTATCACGGTGAAATCAGCATTGACAATATGGAGGTGATGCTGGTTCAGATAAAATCCCGTCTCGGTGCCAGTCGCGCCCATCTGGAGTTTGATTTTCCCTATTTCATTAAAAAACAAGCTCCTGTCTCCGGAGCACAGAGTTTGCTTGAATATCAGTGCCGGATGATTGGTTCGATGGATGATACTTTTAAATTTTTTCTTGAAGTTGAAGTCCCCGTCACGTCTCTCTGTCCCTGCTCCAAGGAGATCAGTGATCGGGGAGCACATAATCAACGCAGTAATGTAACCGTTCATATCAGCTATTCAGGGCATGTCTGGCTGGAAGATTTGATCCAGTGGATTGAAGAGTGTGCCAGCTGTCCGGTTTATTCGCTGCTGAAACGGGAAGATGAAAAGGCGGTGACTGAGCAGGCTTATGACAATCCGATGTTTGTTGAGGATATGGTGCGGGCGGTGACCGAAAAGCTGCGGAGCGTCGAACAAATAACACAATTTAAGGTTCAATGTGAAAATTTTGAATCCATCCACAACCATTCTGCATACGCCATGATTGAGGTGGAAAATCGCTGAATTGTTGATAACTCTGTGGATAAAGTGGATAACTGCAGATGAAAACAGGGTAAAAACGGTTAATAGTGAAAAAATAGACAAAGTGAGCCGCTTGACTTGTCCTGACAGCTACTTGATAATCTATCGAACTTCATGTCAATGAAAGTGGTTTTTGTGTTATGGATTGCCGGTCAGTTTTCGTCAGGTGCGACGATTCTTGACGGCACTATTCAAGATACTTTTCATCTAAAAGGAGAAAACTGTTGCTGGATCTGATGCTAAATGCTGGAACGGTTGTTAAACTGGTTCTGCTTATTCTGGTCTATTTTTCGCTCGTCTCATGGGCGATTATCTTTTACAAGGTTTCAGTGATTCAACGAGCGATCAAAGAGTCGGAGCGTTTCCTTACTTTCTTCTGGACTAAAAAACGTTTTGACCTGGTTGGACAGGGAATCAGTGATTACAGTAATTCTCCCATCGCCAATTTGTTCCGCGAGGGATACCATGAGATGCTGCAATTAAAAAAGAAAGATACTGACCTGACCGAACCGGGTGATTTTTCTTTAAAAATGGCTCCAACTGAGATGGTCGGTCGTGCCTTACGGCGTGCCACAACCCAGGAGACACAACGGTTGGAGAAGTATCTGACCTTTCTGGCAACAACCGGTTCCACTGCTCCATTTATCGGTCTTTTCGGCACGGTCTGGGGAATTATGGATGCTTTTCACGGTATCGGGACAACCGGCAGTGCCTCGCTTGCGGTAGTTGCTCCAGGGATATCCGAGGCTTTGGTTGCAACAGCAATCGGTTTGGCCGCCGCCATTCCTGCGGTTATGGCCTATAATCACTTTCTTAACAAGGTGAATGTTTTAATCGGTGAGATGGACAATTTCAGTCAGGAATTTCTGAATATTGTTGAACGGATGGAGCAAGGAAACTAATGGATATTGGCGGAGCCCCCCGTGGACAACGCAGCAATATGTCACAGATCAACGTGACGCCGTTTGTTGATGTCATGTTGGTTCTGTTGATTATCTTTATGGTGACTGCTCCGATGATGGATCAGGGCGTTGAAGTTGATTTGCCTGAAGTTGCCGAAACTCCGGGGTTACCGGTACAACAGGATCCTTTGGTCATAACGTTGGAGAAGAGTGGTCAGATTTTGATTGGCAAGGCAAAGATTGATCAGCTGTCAAAACTGGGACCGGTGATTCAACAGGCATTAAAGGGAAAGCCCGATCGTGAAGTTTTTCTTGAGGCCGACGAGAAGGTTCCCTATGGTCGGGTTGTGAAGGTGATGGCGGCAGTGAAAAAAGCCGGGGTAGAAAAGCTTGGAATGGTGACCCGCCTCCCCGAGGAATAACGGTCAGTCCATGGAATCTTCCCGCAAGAAACGTTGGCAGCAACTGCAATCAGCGTTTGATCCTGGATTTAGAAAGATGTTGTTGGTCTCTCTGTTGCTGCACCTGTTGTTGCCGGCGCTCTCCTATCTCCCCTTTTTTTCGCAGCATAGCATTGAAAAACCTCCGGTTTATCGGGTCAATCTGGTCAATAAAATAGTTAAGAATCCTCAGGCGGGACGCCCTGAGGCGACTCCGGTAAAAAAGAAACCGGTGGTCAAGCCAAAATCGAAGCCGAAGCCAAAACCTGCGGTTAAACCGAAGCCTGTTCCGCCCAAACCAAAACCGATTCCGGTGAAGCCCAAACCGATCCCACCGAAGCCGAAACCTGCAAAGGTAAAACCAAAACCGGCAGCAAAGGTCAAGCCGGTTCCAAAGAAACCTCAGCCGAAACCGGCTGTTTCTAGAGTTCAGAAGAATAATCTGCAGAAGCGCTTAGAGCAGATGAGGGCGGCAAAGCAGAAAAAAGCCAGTGAACAAGCGCGAAAGGATCGGATCGCTGCCCTTAAGGCGGCAGCTCTTGCAGAGAGCAGCAATATTCGCTCCCCCATTGATGCTGCACCGGTCGGGATGGCGGACGGAACCGGTAATGAAGCAGGTGTATCTGCCATTGCCTTTGTCCAGGAATTTATTCAACAGCAGTGGAGTTTTTCAAAGTATCAGGCAACCGGAGCCCCGGAGGCAGAGGTAAAATTATTTTATAATGCTGAGGGGACGTTGCTTCACTATAAGTTTCTGAAGAAATCAGAAAATAGTATTTTTGATGATTCACTGCTTCGAGCCATTGCTAAATCGAGACAACTCCCCCAGGAGCTTCCGGAAGCAATGTCGTTTGAAATAGTTTTTAACCTTAAGGACATGTTGGCAAAACCATGAAACATTTCAAAATATACTTTTTAAATATCATGATTGTCTGTTTGCTTTGTTCTCCTGCGGTTGCTGCCAGGATTGAGATCAGTTCCCCGGGGGAGCAAACGATTCCCCTGGCGATGACCCGTTTGTTGCCAATGGGGGTGGGGGGAGCCCAACCGGCGATTGCGGCAGAGTTTCAGCAGGTTTTGCAGGGGGATCTGGAACTTTCGGGATTATTTGATCTGACCGATCCCGCTGCTTTTTTAAGTGATGCTGGCAAGCTCGGCTTGCGGCGGAATGAGATTGATTTCTACCAGTGGCGGATGCTTGGGGCGGAAGGGTTGATTAAGGGGGGATATCGTATTGCGGGGGGGAAGCTGACGATTGAGTTACGTCTTTTCGATGTTATCAGCCAGCGGTTGCTGACCGGTCGACGCTATTCTGGTAAATTGACCGACGTGCGTAAAATTGCCCATACTTTTGCCGATCAGGTATTGAAAAGCCTGACCGGTGAAAAAGGGCCGTTTGCTACTAAAATTGCCTATATTTCCAAACGGACCGGCCATAAAGAGCTCTACTTGATGGATGTAGATGGTTATAAACCAGTTCGGCTGACCAACCATCGCTCCATTGTGTTGAATCCTGATTTTTCCCCGACCCGCAAAGAGTTGATTTTTACCTCGTACAGTCAAGAGAATCCCGATCTCTACCGTAAGGAGATCTATACCGGTCGTGAATCACGCGTGTCGCTCAAGCCGGGGTTGAATATCGGTGGTCGTTACAGTCCTGATGGACGCGAGATTGCCCTGACGCTGTCAAAGGATAAAAATTCTGAAATTTATCTGTTGGGGACCGATGGGACGATTCATCGTCGCTTGACCAACCACTACAGCATTGATGTTGATCCGAGCTGGAGCCCGGAAGGGGACAGAATCGCTTTTGTTTCTGATCGACGCGGCAACCCGAATATTTTTATTGTTGATGTTCATACTCTGGAAGTGACCCGTTTAACCTTTGAAGGAAAGTATAATGCAACTCCGGCCTGGAGTCCCAAGGGTGGAAGAATCGCCTACTCCCGGATGGATAATGGGGTATTTAATGTTTTTACCATCCGCGAGGATGGTACCGATGAGCGACAGTTGACATTTGGTTCCGGGAGCAAGGAACACCCGCGCTGGAGCCCGGATGGACGGTTTCTGGTCTATTCAAACGATCTGCAAGATGGGGAGAAGTCGATCTGGATTATGCGGGCTGATGGAACCGGGGGGAGAAAGATTTCGGCTCGCGGTGGTCATGATTCCCATCCCGCGTGGTCTCATCGCTGGTAGTAATTTTATTCTTCCCCACAAACGGGTGTTGTTTTTCTATGCGTCTTCTGTATAATGGCACCGATATTTAAAGTTGTTTTATAATAATAGATCGCAAATGCGAAAGGAGTAGTTTACCATGCTTAAATCAACCATTACCCGTCTGGTAGTGATGCTATTTGTTCTAACTCTGTTGGCCTCTGGTTGTGCCAAGAAGCCAGTCACTGAGGAACCTGCAACGAGTGAGCAGACAACCCAAATGGATCAACAGCAGCCGGCTGCCGTAGAAGAGCAAGCTGTTACTGATACCGATACTGATACTGGTTATGATGCTGAAGCTGCGGCAAGAAATGCTGAGCGTGCAGCTGCCAAAGGTTTGGAGACGATCCATTTTGATTTTGACCAGTACGTGTTGACTGATGTCTCTAAAAGTATTTTGGTGAATAACGCTGGCCTGTTGAGATCGGCTCCGGCGGTCAAGATTCTTATTGAAGGGCACTGTGATGAGCGCGGCTCTGACGAATATAACCTGGCGTTGGGTGAGAAACGGGCTTTGGCAACTAAAAATTACCTGGTCTCTCTCGGTGTTGGTGCTGATCGGATGAGCGTTATCTCTTACGGTGAAGAGATGCCTTTTGATTCCGCCCATAACAAAGCGGCCTGGGCTAAAAATCGTCGGGCTAATTTCAAAGTTAAGCGTTAGTCAGTATTTAAAAATTCATCAGGGCCGCTCATTATTTTTTGAGCGGCCCTTTTTGTTTCAGACTTTTAGGAGGAGATCTGATGCGTCTTTTATTCGTGGTTTTAAGTTTTCTGTTGTTGGCGGGGTGTGTGCCACCAAGTCAGAATCAGGTGCGAATGGAAAATGACCTGGAACAAATGAAGCGGCGGTTGGCTCAGTTAGAAGTGCAGAAGAGTGAGACATCACAAACTGAGAAGGCCGGAGGAGAGACGCAACAGCGCCAACTTGCAGAATTACTGGCGGGGCTGGATAATCTGCGGGTCGAAATTCAATCGGTCAATGGTCGTATTGATGATTTGGGTCGTGATAACCGGGCAGTGACCGATGAGTTGCAATTGATCAAAGATGATATGGGTTTGCAACTGAGTTCTCTTTCCAACCGGGTTGTAGAATTGGAGGAGCAAACGGCCAACCAAGCGGTAATTATTACCCCTTCAGGATCTGCAGAGAAAAAACCGGAGCCGGTTGTAACGGCTGAACAACTTTACCAGAATGGCGTTGATTTAATTCGAAACCAGAAAAAATTTGTTGAAGGGCGCGATATTCTGGAATCTTTCAGTAAAAAATACCCAAAACATGATTTATATGTCAATTCTCTCTACTGGATTGGCGAATCTTTTTATGGCGAAAAGCAGTACGAATCAGCAATTTTACAGTTTCAGGATGTTATCAGTAAATATCCATCCAACGCCAAAGCCCCCGCTGCGATGCTCAAACAGGCTCTGGCTTTTAATGCCCTGGGAGATGGAGAAAACGCCAGAACAACAATGCAACAATTGCTGGAGACTTATCCCGATTCTCCACAAGCCCCCCCGGCAAAGAACTATTTGAAATCGAACTAGGAGCCTGTCGGGCTTTACAAGAATCGACTACGAAATCGCCTGATCGGTGCATTTTTCCGTATATTCTTGACAATTAGCGGTGCTATTCGCTCTCAAATCTACAAAAATCTTCCCTTGAACAGTCGATTTCTCGTTATGATCCGCAAAGTCCGACAAGCTCCTGAAGTTCTCATATCATAAATCGGGATTGAAACAGCAGAGTGCCATTTTGTATGTCTACTCTGCTGTTTTTATTCCTCCAGATTCAATTTTCTGAATGCTGCAAGGACATCATTCTGACTGAGAATACCGAGCAGTTTTTTTGGTTCTTCCGGATCAATCACCGGAAAGTAACTGATGTTACGTTTTTTCTGGAGCGTTTTTAGTGCTTCACGCAGGGGGATATCTGGAGGGATGGCATGGGCGGGAGCAGATACCAGATCACGGGCAACCAACAGTTCAGAGAGAGATTGATCAAAGAGGAGATTGCGAATTTCGGTATAGTTGATGATTC
>JAOZQF010000088.1 GCA_029932345.1 Desulfuromusa sp.
CCGGCCCATCGATGCTGCGGTCAACGTGCGACTCGGCGGCAAAATGGATCACTGTATCAATTTGCTCCTCGGCAAAAATTTGTTCAACTAGAGCAGCATCACAGATATCACCCTTAACAAAGCGATAGCGAGGGTCATCCGCCAGATCGACCAAGTTACCGGGATTCCCGGCATAAGTGAGTTTGTCAAGATTGACAATTCTTATTTCCGGGAGCGTCGTTAGCGCAAGATGAATGAAGTTGGAGCCGATAAAACCGGCACCACCGGTGACCAGAATATTTTGCATAACCCTATATCCGTTTCAAGCGATTCTACGTTATTTAAAATAATTATTTATCTTACCGCAAAGTTGCACAGGGAGTGCGCGGTAAAACATATCAACCCCGAGCGTCATCCTGATGTTCGCAAAACCACTGATAGGCACCTGTAAGCCCCTCTTCCAGACTGATCGTCGCCTGCCAGCCGAGGGATTTCAGGCGGGAGACATCGAGCAGTTTGCGTGGTGTACCGTCCGGTTTACTGCTGTCAAATGTGAGTTGACCTTTAAAGCCGGTCACCCTGGCGACCGTTTCAGCCAGCTCACGGATGGTGCAATCAATACCGGTTCCAACATTGATATGAGAAAGCATCGGCTCGGTGTTCTCCTTGTAGATCGCACCATCCAACTCCATCACATGGACACTGGCCGCAGCCATATCGTCCACGTGGAGGAATTCCCGCATCGGCTTGCCACTACCCCAAATGACGACTTCGTCTGGTGAATTTTTAATGTTTAATTTTGAATTTTGAATTGAAAGCTGTTTTGCCTCATGAAAACGGCGCAGCAGTGCCGGAATTACATGACTGTTCTCGGGGTGATAGTTGTCGCCCGGGCCATACAAGTTGGTCGGCATCGCACTGCGGTAATCGCGCCCGTACTGACGGTTGTAACTTTCGCAGAGTTTGATTCCAGCGATCTTGGCGATGGCGTAGGGTTCGTTGGTCGGTTCCAGGGTTCCGGTGAGCAGAGCAGCTTCTTTCATCGGCTGTTCGGCCAGCTTCGGGTAGATACAAGAGGAACCGAGAAAAAGCAGTTTCTGCACATCGGCCAGATGAGCAGCATGGATGATATTCGCCTCGATCATCAGATTCTCGTAGATAAACTCGGCCGGGTATTCGTTATTGGCGTGAATACCACCCACCTTGGCCGCCGCCAGGTAGACCTGATCGATCTGCTCTGCAGCAAAAAATGTCTGCACAGCCGCCTGACTGGTCAGATCCAGCTCTGCGCGCGTCCGCATCACCAGATCCACACCCGCCCGCGACTCAAGTTGCCGCACAATAGCGGAACCGACCATACCCTGATGACCTGCAACAAACACTTTAATTGACATTATTTCACTATCCTCTTCACAAAAGCGCAATGCTTTTTCGAACTTAGGTACACAGACGAAAGGCTCTAAACCACAACCGTTGTTGGCCGCTGATACAATCCGATTAAATCTGATAGGTCACGGTCAAAACCTCTATTGGCCGCGATGAAAATCTATCAGGTCTATGGTTTAATCAAAGAAACAAAATTTCGATCTTTATTTACATAGATTTTCATAGATTCTGATCGCGGCTAGTAAATTGGTTTTAAGATCTTGAAATCAAAGGCTTTATTGGCCACAATGAAGGTCTATCAGGGTCTATGGTTTAAACAAAGAAACAGGCTTTCGATCTTTGTTTATATAGATTTTCATAGATTCTGATCGCGGCTATCATGCTTTTGATTGCATCAGATTTTATCAGATCTTATCTGCGGCCAATTTTGCCTTTTTCAACTCAAAGTTCATCCCGTCTCTCAGCTTTCAATCGCCACCGGCAGTTCATATCCGTGCTGCTTCAACAGCGCATGCCGTTTGGCGACCTTGAGATCTTCGGCGACCATTTCGGCACACATCTGCCGGGCAGTGATCTCCGGGGTCCAGCCAAGTTTCTCCTTCGCCTTGGTCGGATCACCGAGCAGGGATTCGACCTCAGAGGGGCGAAAATAGCGGGGGTCGACGCGGACGATGATATCCCCTTCCTTGAGCGCCGAGGTCTTGTCCCCTTCGATCTTCTCGATCACACCACACTCTTCCAGCCCCTTTCCCTTGAAGACCAGGGTGATTCCCAGTTCGGCAGCGGACCAGCGGATAAACTCGCGAATCGAATACTGCTTGCCGGTGGCGATGACGAAATCCTCCGGTGTCTCCTGCTGCAACATCAGCCACTGCATCCGCACATAATCCTTGGCATGTCCCCAGTCACGCAGGGCACTCATATTCCCCATGTAGAGACACTTGTCCAGCCCCTGAGCGATGTTGGCCAGGCCACGGGTGACCTTGCGGGTGACAAAGGTTTCGCCCCGGCGCGGCGACTCATGGTTGAAGAGGATACCGTTGCAGGCGTAGATGCCATACGCCTCGCGGTAGTTGACAGTGGTCCAATAGGCGTAGAGTTTGGCGACGCCGTACGGAGAACGCGGGTAGAACGGGGTGGTCTCTTTTTGCGGCGTCTCCTGCACCAGACCGTACAGCTCGGAGGTCGAGGCCTGATAAAAGCGGGTCTTCTTTTCCAGACCGAGGAAACGGATCGCTTCGAGCAGCCGCAGGGTCCCCATAGCGTCGACATCGGCGGTGTATTCGGGAGCCTCAAAGGAGACAGCAACATGCGATTGGGCACCCAGATTGTAGACCTCGTCCGGCTGCACCTCTTTGAGAATCCGGGTCAGGCTGGAGGAGTCGGTCAAATCGCCGTAATGGAGAGTAAAGTTATGGTTTTCCACATGGGGATCCTGATAGATATGGTCGATCCGCTGGGTATTGAAGGAAGAGGCGCGGCGCTTGATCCCGTGGACAATATAGTTTTTTTCGAGAAGGAACTCGGCTAGGTAAGACCCGTCCTGGCCGGTGATGCCGGTTATCAGTGCTGTTTTTTGTGACATAAATGACTCCGAGTTTTAGTTGCAGAAAAACGAAGAAGTGAGAATGAAAAAACCAGCTTCTCTCCCCCTGGTTCCCTTCCTCCTTTTTCGTATTGTTATCTTACCTTATTACTCTCTCACGTTTTTCTGCTTTTCGAAAGGGTATCTTAACTTAACGCATATAAATCCCAGAATAACTCCTATAACGCCCAGATAGAAATCAGCCCAGCGACCCTGTTTGTTGAGGTGTCAGAATCCGGGGCAAGTTCGATAGTGGTAGCAAGGGTGGAACAGCACAAGGACAGAAACTGTCGCCTGAGATTTGATTGTGGTAGCATTCATCTGGACTTCTCCTTGATCATGCAAATAATTGGCGGAACTGAAAAGGTCACGCTCGTAGGCGCACCGTCCGAACTACGGTGATTATGAGGGGGAGAAGTTCTCTTTTTAGAAACTTAAGGGCAATAGGAGATCAACGCAGAGGGAAAATACGTCTGTGCAAAATTGAAAAACAGAACCTAAAGGAGAAGATGATATGAATAACAAAATTATTGGAATTGTACTGATCATTGTTGGTGTTGCACTGGCTTTTTGGGGCTACAATCTTTATGATTCGGTTGGATCCCAGGTTAGCAGAGCATTCAGAGGTGATGCTCCTCTGGAAGCTTGGGCTGGTATGGTTGGCGGAGCGATTTGTCTCGTCATTGGAATCTTTAAGGTCAAGTAAACTCCCTGCCGTCAAACACATAACCAGTTGGTCAATGTCTCCCTTCAGCTGGACAGCTGCTATGCAAAATCTGCATGTTCAGACAATTTATGTCGCTAAAATAAGATCTTAAGCCTCCCCCTGAAATACTGCCAAGAGGAACCCGTTCATTAAAGGGTGGGTACTCCCGCAGAATCAGATAGCTTATTTTCTATATCCAAGGAGAGAAAAAAGACAAAGTAAATAGAGGTAAAAGGCACAGGCTTTGCAGTATTAAATTGTTTCTTGCAGGTCCGTTGCTCATGAACAAAGGAGCACTCAAATGAAAAGTAAACTGTTAGCTTTTTTTGTACTGGTTGTCTTTCTCAGCGCATGTGCGCCCCGTCAGGCACTGATTCAATCTGACCCCCCGGGAGCCATGGTCACGATCAATGGAACAGAGGTCGGAACAACGCCAGTCCAATATGACTATTCTCTCAGTAATGGCCGTCAGCACCAGCTGCATATCACTCATCAGGGATACGAACCTGTCGACCAGACAATTGAAGCTGACAAAACCGACCCCGGTGCCATGAAACGCTGGCTGATCGCCGGGGCGGTCTGGACTCCTCTCTGGATCGGAACCTTTTTCACCAAAAGATTGAAAGAGAGTTACCTGTTTGTTATGCAGCGCTACAACCCACCGCTGACAGCAATGGTTGAATAACCTCTATTCTGTCAAATATCAGTCACAGAGATACCGACAATCAAAAGGCCAGCTAACCTATTTACAAGGTTGGCTGGCCTTTTGATTATTTGAGCGGTACAACTGTGATCATCCTCAAGGAGGATTGTTGACGAAATCCTACCCATAGACCCAGCGGGGGAGAAACAGAACCAGATCAGGCCAGAAGGTCAAAATCATCAGAATTGCAACCTGAATCAACAGAAATGGCATCACCGCCTTTGAGACATAAACCAGATCACGATTGACGATAGCCCCGGAAATATACAAACTGACTCCCAGGGGTGGGGTACAGTACCCGATTCCCAGATTGATGGTCATCAGCAGACCAAAGTGCATGGTGTTGATCCCAAACTTACTCAGTAACGGTAAAAAGATCGGGGTCAGAATCAGGGTTGCGGATATAATATCCATAAACATGCCAATAATCAGCAGCAGGACATTGACCGCCAGGAGAAACACCCAGGGAGAGGAGATACTGCTGACAACCGCCGTAGCGATCTTGTTGGGGATCTGTTCAAAGGTGAGGTATTCACCAAAAACCGAAGCACCGGCAACAATAATCAGCAGTGTTGCCGAAGTGACCGCCGAAGAAACTACCACCCGCTTCACATCGAGAAGTTTCATGTCGCGGTGAATGAAGATCTCGACAAAAAAAGCGTAAAAACAAGCCACCACCGCTGCTTCATTGGCGGTAAACATTCCCGAATAGATACCGCCGAAAATCAGTACCGGCAGAAACAGTGCCCAGATACTTTCTCTGACAACCGCCAAAGCCTCTTTCAAACTAGGGCGTTTCGTGGTTTTCAACCCCTTCTTTTTACAGACAATATAAGCGTAGAAACTCATTGCGACCATAATCATCAGTCCGGGAACGAAACCGGTTAAAAATAGAGCCTCAAGGGGATCGTTGCTGACCATGGCGTAAAGGATCATGGCAATCGACGGAGGGATAACCACACCCAAGATCGGGGCGGTCGTCATAATTCCGACGGAAAACTTTTCGTCGTAATCATTTTCAACCAATGCCGGGATCATGAATCCACCAATGGCAACCACCGTTGCCACAGTAGAGCCGGAAATTGCTCCAAAAAATCCACAGGCCAGAATTCCGGCCATCGCCAGCCCGCCGGGGAGAAAACCGACCAGCACATTGGCGGTTTTGATCAGTTTTTCAACGATACTGCCGGTGGTCATAATGTTGCCGCACAAAACAAAGAACATCACCACCACCAGGGCAAACTTATCCATGCTGCGGTAAAGAACCTCGATAACGATCTGTGCATCGATCCCCAGCAAATAAACCAGGCCGAATGTCCCGGTAAAAAACAGCGCCATAAATACCGGAATGGTTGTGGCGAGGCAGCCGAGCAGCAGGGCAAGGATCAACAGGTAACTGGAGTCCATGGTTATTGTTCTCCCGTCACATCTTGCTTACTACGCCAATCTTCAACCATAACCACGAGTGTCCGCAGAAACATCATCACCCCCATAAGCGGAAGAATAGCGTAAAAATACCATTCGGGGATCTGCAAGGTGGTCGTCCGGGCATACTCATCGGCAAACATCATCAGCGTCATCTTGCCGCCGAGATAAACCATGATTCCGGCAAAGAACAGAACTGCCAAGTGCGAAAACAGCGTCAACGGTCTCTTCAATACCGGAAAAATCTGCGGCAGAGCATCGATACGAATCAGCGAGCGGCTGCGAATTGCAGCAACACAACCAATGTAAGTGGAAAAATAAATAACCTTACGCACCACCTCATCTGACCAGTAGAGGCTGACGTTATCAGTCGCCTTACGCAGAACCACATTGGCCATTGCCGTCAACAAAGCCACGCTCACTGCAATAAACAGCGACCAGTCTTCAACAAAAAGAAAACCACGATCAATGGTTTTAAAGGCTTTTTTCAACATGTTCGTTTTCTTTCAATCCAGCAATAAATAAGGCCGGGGAGGCTTATCCTCCCCGGCCTCTTGAACCGTGCGATTATACAGATTTAGTAATCAACTGCCAAGCTTTGCTCGAACCTTGGCTAAATAATCAGGACCAATTTTTTCTCCCCACTTTTTCAGAACCGGTTCGGCAACTTTTTTCAGCTGAGAAATATCCGCATCAGATAACTGATAGAACTGAACTCCCGCCTCTTTCGCCTTGGCAACCTGAACATCATGCTGCTTACGAGTAGCTGCTCTTGTTGCGGCACTCTCTTCGGCAATAACAGCCAGGAATGTTGTACGTAAATCAGTTGGCAACTTATCCAGCCAACGCTTGTTGATCAGGTGAACAAACAACCCTTGCGCGTAATTCAATTCGGTGAAGTTTTTGGCAATGGTGAATTTCTTGGTGATATTACAAACAATGGCGGTGTGATCAAGTCCGGATATAACCCCGGTTTGCAGCGCCTGTGGGACATCCGGCCAAGGCATGACGGTAAATTTGAGCCCCCATGCTTTATAGACATCCATATTGACTGGAGCCTGGGCAATCCGAAAATTAACCCCCTTAGCCGCAGCTAAAGTATCCACCGGAGTGGTTGTTGCCCAACCATAAGGGCCATAGCCGGTAAAGTCTGCGACATAAATACCTCTGGAAAGGGCTCCTTCAGAAAATGGCTTCCAGAGCTCTGGATCATTGCGGAAAGTATCCAGCTTAT
>JAOZQF010000012.1 GCA_029932345.1 Desulfuromusa sp.
TCAGAGCGTAACCGACTGCCAGCAAAGTTCCAACCAACTGCGCCATAAAAGAGACTCCTCCCAGACCGCCTAACGCACTTGAACCAAAGATACCGGTAGCAATCCCCCCCCAGGAACCAACGATACCATGGAGAGGCCAGACCCCCAGGACATCATCAATCTTCAGTTTTTCCTGTTCAAACTTAAAACCATAAACAAAAATCAGTGAGCCTAGACCGCCGACGAAAAAAGCACCAATGGGATGCATCAGATCTGATCCGGCGCAAATAGCGATCAGCCCGGCCAAAGCCCCGTTGTGAACAAAACCGGGGTCGTTTTCACTGGCAATCAAGGCAAACAGCACCCCTCCAACCATCGCCATCAGAGAATTAACCGCAACCAGTCCCGAGACCCCTTCCAGAGTTTGGGCACTCATCACATTAAAACCGAACCAACCAATTGCCAGAATCCAACTCCCCAGAGCCAAGAACGGGATATTACTGACCGGGATGGCTCGGCTTTTCCCCCGGACAAATCGACCCATTCGCGGGCCGAGAACAAGAATCGCCGGTAGTGCCAGCCAACCACCAATGGAATGGACAACAACACTCCCGGCAAAATCGTGAAATTGTGCCCCGAATGTTGATTCAAAGAATCCCTGCAACCCGGCACTGTTCTGTCCCCAGATCAACGATTCAAATATCGGATACGAGATTCCGGCAAAAATTCCACCGGCAACAACCTGTGGCCAGAACTTTGCCCGTTCGGCAATCCCCCCCGAGATAATTGCCGGGATACAAGCGGCAAAGCAGAGGAAGAAAAAGAAGCGAACCAGTTCATAGCCCTGATTGTCGCCAAGCAGTCCCGCCGCTGAAGAATAAAAATGGACACCGTAGGAGATCGGATAGCCAATCAGAAAATAGACCACGGTTGACACCGACCAATCCGAAAGAATTTTGACAAAAGCATTCACCTGATTTTTCTGGCGAACCGTACCAACTTCCAGAAATGCAAAGCCTGCGTGCATGGCAAAAACCATGATCGCACCCAGCAAAAGAAAAAGGACATCTCCACCATGTTGCAGAGCCAGCAGTGATTTTTCCATTGAGCAAGTCTCCTTATTGATCAGCTATCCAATGACTACCGCTGATACTTCAATTACCGTGCCGCAACTAAAAACCTCTTTCTATCAGGGTGTTGCTCTCCTTTGCCGATTAATACTGCCTAAGTTTTAGCCCGTTTGCTGATTATTTAAGCATTTTCCGTCGACATCCCGCCAGCTGACAATCGTTGCAGACAGATTGACAAATCGCAATCCGGTAAGCTAGAGTCAGTGCAGCAATACGAACAAGAACAACGTCTTTATCCAGAGTGGTGGAGGGAGAAGGCCCTTTGAAGCCACGGCAACCGACTTTTCTTGCAACAGAAAAAGATCGGTGCCAATTCCTGCCTTGATGTCGATTGACTCAAGGACAGATGGGGACGGTGCCTAAGATACGATTAACAACAGTATCCCCGGCCCTTTCCCGAAACAGGAAAGGGCCTTTTTTGTGCGCACCTCACTGACAGGGATATATCTTGGATAACAATGTCGGCATCGTCACAACACAATATGCCAGCTTTGATCTTGAGCTAAGACTCGAAAGTGGTCGCTTGCTGGGCCCCCTGACCCTTGCCTATGAGACCTATGGAGAGCTGAATCAGGATAGATCCAATGTTATTCTGGTCACCCATGCCTGGACCGGCAACGCCCATGCTGCCGGTTTTCATTCAGCAGAAGATCGCAAACCCGGCTGGTGGGATAACATGATCGGCCCGGGAAAAGTTCTTGATACCGATCGCTATTTTATCATCTGCAGCAACACGATCGGCTCTTGCAAAGGGTCAACCGGCCCAACCAGTATCAACCCCCGGACAAAACGCCCCTATCGCCTCAGCTTTCCGGTTCTCATGGTGCGTGATATGGTTCGCGCCCAAAAACTGCTGCTCGACGATCTGAAGATTAAATCTCTATTTTCAATCGTCGGCGGTTCCATGGGGGCAATGCAGGCGATTGAATGGGCGATTCATTACCCTGACATGGTCCGCTCCATTGTCCCCATCGCCGGCACCGGACGCACCTCACCCATGGCGATCGCCCTCAATGCGCTGGCACGACAGGCCATTTTTAATGATCCGTTATTTAAAAAGGGGAATTACCAGCCAGAGCACCCGCCAGCAGATGGATTGGCCTTGGCCCGGGCGGTCGGACACATTTCCTTTTTATCCGATACATCGATGCAGTTAAAGTTTGAACGGAGATTTTCGGTGCGGGATGGGATGTTTGATTTTTTTGGTCAGTTTGAGATTGAACGCTATCTTGATTACAACGGCCGGAACTTTGTCGATCAGTTCGACACCAACTCCTTCCTCTACCTGGCCAAAGCTCTCGACCTTTACGATGTCGCCTGGAACTTTGATTCAACCAGTGAAGCCCTGGAGCAGATGAGTTGCAAGTCACTCTGGTTTGCCTTCACCTCTGACTGGCTCTACCCACCCCAGCAGACCGAAGAACTGGTCACCGAACTGCAACGGTTGAACAAGTCAGTCGACTACCATTTAATCGATTCCGATTACGGTCACGATTCATTTCTGGTTGAACCGGAAAAGTATATTCCTTTGCTTAAGACATTTCTGGAACAGGTAGACCCGCCATTGTTCTCAAAATAGCGACAAATGTTCTCTTTTTGAGAACAGCAACAACCTGCTACCTACTTATCAAACAAATCCAACTGCTCAAACTTCAACACTTCCGATTTAAACGGCCGGGGCTGAAAACGGGGGCATTCGAGCATCACAATCGTGTCCGGCTGTTTGCATTGCCGAATGCAGCGACGGCACAGCTTGTTCAGCTCAGATTGTTTTTTTTCTACCATAACGACCCCTTACAAAATAACTTTGATCTGCGATATTCTCCAAACAAATTGTTGTCTGCAACTGGTGTAAAGTGCTAAATTACCTGATCAATTGTAAAACTTCCATTCTTTTGATGGCGTTACGATGCAGACAGAAACTCTTAAAATAACCGTTCTCGGTTCGGGAACCAGTACCGGCATCCCGGTGACGGGCTGCCGCTGTGCGATCTGTCTCTCCGACCACCCCCGCAACCAGCGCACCCGTTGCAGCGCTCTGCTCAGTTATGGAAAATACAATATTTTGATCGATACCTCAACTGATCTGCGCCAACAAGCGCTGCGTGAGGATATCAGACACATCGATGCGGTCTTTTACACCCACAGCCATGCCGACCACATGCATGGGATCGACGATCTGCGGGGATTCAACCTCCACTCAAAACAGTCGATTCCACTCTACGGTTCTGAGCAAACATTGACAACCATTAGAAACAGTTTCAGCTATATTTTTGATCAATCTGAACAAGCCAGCTATATCCCCCGGTTGAATCTGAATCCTATTAATAAGCCGGTTGAGATGTTCGGCTTGAAGATTGTTCCAATTGCCATGCAACACGGACAAATGGAAACCTTTGGTTACCGTTGTGGACCCTTTGCCTATCTCACCGATTGCAATGTGATTCCGCCAAGCTCCCTGGAACTTCTGGATGATCTGGAGGTATTGATTCTGGATGGTTTACGCTTTACTCCACACCCGACCCATTTTAATATTCCTCAAGCGATTGAGATGGCGAAACAGATCGGAGCAAAACAAACCCTGCTCACCCATTTGAGTCATGAGGTTGACCACCCGGTTCACGATCAACAACTCCCCGATGGGATTAATCTTGCGTATGATGGTCAGCAGTTCAACCTTCCTGTCACTTCATGGATGATGAAATAACTAATATTATGAATACTGAACTCAGATTACATGGAAAAATAAATAATATAGAGTATTTCGCAACGGCTGCTGGCTGTAGAACTGCTCATCATCATTTTTTTCAGGTTGTCGATCAAAATCTCCGTTTTTTTGCTCCGGGAAGTGAACTCATCCTCAGCCCAACCGGGGTATACCAGCGAGGGTCAGGTGGAACATTCTGCGAATATATGTTTGGCGTTGATCAGCCCGTCTCAGACCTGGCTAAAGAGGGAATTTTCAACCGGTTGATCCTTCTTGGTGGCGGATATAATCAATCTGGACAACTGGAAATCAACGATCAAGATCATATCGAACAGAGCTATGAGGAACTTTTCCTCAAAGGTCACGCGGTTGATAATTATTTCTTTTTTATCAATGGACTGCCAGATAGTACCCACCGTTTACGACAGGAACAGATCCTTCGCTATCTGGGGAAAACTCTCAAAAGAATTTCCAATTTGAACCGTCAGGAGGACTCTCAACTGGCGGAACTACTACTGGCTCAACTGCCCGAACAGTGCACTGTCTATCTGCTACGGCTATCCGATACCAATCATCACCATTTTCAGCAGGAGTTTCAGTCACTCTACTATCGGGATCGCACCATCTCAAACAATACCCATACAATCCTTCAGGAACTGGGTGACAACCTGGGGATAGACCCCTACCAGAATGAACGTATTCGCATTGATGTGATGTACAAACACCGGGACAATTATCGTATTATTGATGAATACAAAAAAGTCCTGGTTGAATGTTATCTACAGGGGGAAATCGACCGCCAGCAAAACGCCAGGCTGACCCGATTGAGAACCCTGGCACTCCACAATGAAATCCCCTCGGCTCTCCTGACCGTGCTGGATGAAAAATTAAAAACACCCGTCAACAGTATCGTCCATGAAGCTGAATACACCGCCATCACCAGAGATATCCTCCATGACCTGCTGCTGCGTAAGGGGATCAACAGGCCGGACATGATCCAACTTCTGCATGCTAAACAACAGGCCCGACACAACCATAATCACAGTTTTGAACAACTACTGCTGGAAACCGGACAGTTATTTGATGAGCAAATCCGGGAGGGTGCTCCCATCTCATTGCTGGAAGACTTTTCTTACATTATCACCTTTTTTGACCGCTACGACAGCACCGCAACAAAAATCAGCCAGGTCGCCTTTATGGAGAGCTACCAACCCACTGAAGAGCTTCTCCACAGCCTGCTGGACAGCCGCCAGGAGTTCAGCAAACTGGCAAAAGGGTTATTTGATCAACTATTTTTTGAAGATATTATCACCAACCCTTACCTGGGGCGATTTGGCCGACAGAAACTGCTCTGTCTTAAAAAAGGGCTTGCTGAAATTTCTGCAGAGGTCTCTTCAATCAAGAGATTAACTGCTGAACTGAAGATGATCGACAGCAAAGAGAAACTACACAATATTGTTCTCAGCCATGCTAAAGAGCACATTCGTACTCGCTATTCACGCTACAATACCCAGAGTGAACAAAATGAGTTACGCCGTGAATTGAACGATGAGCTATTGCAGAGTGGGGTTATTAATAAAGCCCTCGATCCCGAATTATTTCAAACCATCATCCACAATATCAAAAAAGAGGCGATCTACCTGCGCCAGCTACTCCCTGAGATTATTGCCAACGATAACATTGAACTGCGTAACGACTTCCTGGCCAACAGCGGCCTGGATCATTTCTATATTGAAGAACTTGAACGAGAATATTTCACCCTGAACCGCCTCGAAGGAGAGCGTTTACAGCGACTCAGATCTGGAAAACTTTAGTTTTTTAAAAGGCACCTCATGGCAAACCCCGACCTCAACCGGATTCGCAATTTCGGCATTATTTCCCACATTGACGCCGGCAAAACGACCGTCTCTGAACGAATTTTGTTCTACGCTGGAGAGATCCATAAAATGGGCGAAGTCCATGATGGGATGGCGGTGATGGACTGGATGGAACAGGAGCAGGAACGGGGCATCACGATTACCGCCACAGCCACCAACTGTCGCTGGAAAGATTATACTTTCAACCTGATCGACACCCCCGGCCATATCGACTTCACCATCGAAGTTGAACGATCCTTGCGTGCTCTGGATGGTGCGGTTGCCATTTTCAGTGCCGTTGAAGGGGTGCAACCACAAAGTGAATCAGTCTGGCGACAGGCCGATCGCTATCAGGTCCCGCGAATCTGTCTGATTAATAAAATGGATCGTATCGGTGCCGATTACCAGCAGGTTCTGGAAGCAATGATCAAGCAGCTGGATGCCACCCCTTTACTGTTGCAACTACCGCTGGGTGATGAAGAGAAGTTTTATGGGGTGATCGACCTGATTGCAGAGAAAACGATCCTCTTTACTGAAGATGACCAGGGACAGACTTTAATCTCTGGTGAGATTCCAGAGGAGCTGCGTGAAATAACGCAACAGCAGCGGGAACGGATTATCGAAGCTGCTGCGGACTTTGACGACCAGATTCTTGATGATTTTCTGGACGGGAAGCCGATTGCCGCAGAACGGCTTCTCCCCGCCTTGCGGCAAGGGGTTATCAGCTGCAAACTCTATCCGGTTCTACTTGGTTCAGCGCTGCGTAATAAAGGGATTCAACCGCTTCTGGACACGATCTGCACCCTGCTCCCCTCCCCCCTTGACATCCCGCCATCCCCGGCGATTCAACTCAACAACCAACAACCGCGGGAAGTTACCACCGATCCGCAGGCTGATCTCTGTGTGCTGGCGTTTAAAGTTCTTGCCGACGAAGGGCGTAAACTGAGTTATCTGCGAATCTATTCCGGGAGTCTCAAGCCGGGAGATTCTGTCTACAACAGTCGTACTTTAGAAATTGAAAAGGTTGCCCGACTGTTTCGGATGCACTCACATAAACGGGAACGGATCCATCAAGCCATTGCCGGCGATATTGTTACTGCAACCGGGCTGAAAAATATCCTGACCGGAGACACCATCAGCAACCCCGACTGCCCTTTACAATTGGCTGGGCTTGATTATCCTGAACCGGTCGTCTCTCTGGCTATTGAACCAAAAACTGTTGCGGATCGGGACAAACTTCCGCTCGCCCTGGAAAAGCTGCAATGGGAGGATCCCACCTTCAAGGTTAAAGAGGATACGGAAACCGGACAGACCCTGTTGACCGGAATGGGTGAGCTCCATCTGGAAGTAGTTATCCAGCGGCTAAAAAGTGATTTCGGGGTTGAGACTCAAACCGGAAGACCGCAAGTTGTTTACCGGGAGACAGTTCGTTGCGCAACCGAGCAACACGAAATATTCGAACGGGAGATAGATGGGAAAACCCACTATGGTGAGATCAAGATAAGGATTAATCCAACCGAACGAAAAAGTGGAATCAGCATTGATATCCCGGAGCAATTGCTCCAGGATTGGCCAAAAGAACTGGCAGAGCTGGTTAAAAGAAACCTGACGGCAGCCTGCCAATCAGGTCAAATTGCCGGCTATCCATTGACCGATCTCCAACTCAGTCTGGTTGAAATTCCCTACAATAGCAATAAGACAACCGACCTTGGCATCTCAGCAGCAATAAGCAGAGCAATCACCCAGGCATTAAAAAATGGTAAACCAACCCTGCTGGAACCAGTCATGGCCTTGGAACTGGTTGCCCCATCGGACTATACCGGCCGGGTCATGGGCAGTCTGAACCAGAAACGGGGGCAGATCGAAGGGGTTACATCCCGTCCAGGACAAGATGTTATCCGTGCCACCGTCCCCTTGCTGGAAATGTTTGGTTACATGACCGAACTGCGTAGTGCCACCAAGGGGCAAGGGAGTTTCACCATGGAGTTTTCCCATTTTGATCAAGCTCCAGCTGAGACATTAGAGAAATTTGGAATTTCATCGTGATCCAGGGGAGAAGCAGATTTAAAAATACCCTGGCAAGAAAACCATTTATCTTTCTGCAAGCAATCGTCCTGCTACTGCTCCTTCTTCCTTCTCTGTATGGTTCGAATGCTGTCGCAGCCACTCAAGATCCCGATCCGCTCCGTTGGCATAAAGAGATCAAACGGTTTTCCTGGCAGGATGCGAAGAACAGTTATCCCGAACAGGCAATTCTGTTTGTTGGCAGCTCCAGTATCTATCGTTGGAAAACCGCCCGGGCTTTTCCCCGCCTACCAGTCATCAACCGTGGATTAAGTGGATCCCACATATCCGATATGGATTACTACTTTGACATTCTGGTGAAGCAGTACAATCCATCTAAAATCATCTGTTACTGTGGGGAAAATGATCTGGCTGATAAAAAAACTGTAGCGCAAGTATTGGCCGCCTTCGAAACTTTTTCAGCGCGGATAAAAAAAGAGTTACCCGAAACAACCTTGTTGTTTCTAGCGATCAAACCCAATCCATTACGCTGGAAAATCTGGGAGAAAATGGCAGAAACCAATCGCGCAATCAAAAACTATTGCCAGAGCAGCGGCCTCTGCATATTTCTCGATACCACCACCCCTCTTTTCAATGTGAAGGGAGTCCCTGACAAGAATCTGTTTGCCGGTGATGGGTTACATCTGAATCCTGCTGGCTACGCTATCTGGAACCAGATTCTGGCACCACATTTGACAATAGACAGTAAGCAATAACTTTGATATTCCTACCTCTATTATTCACCACTCAGCTTGAACTTTACTGCAAGGTAAAAGTTTCATTCAGCGTTCGTAGGTATTCATTTCAATGAGGTTTAGATTCTACCTGATACTTTTCACCCTTCTTTTGCTGCCCATGATCAGCGGTGCGAAATCATTGCGTTTAAACATTCAGGGGGTTGACAAAAAGTTACACAAAATTCTTGAAACGTCTCTGGCTCTCCCTACATCACTGGTTAATGAGGGTAAAATCAACCGGAACTGGCTCAGGTACCACCAGCGGCAGCTGCCGGGACTGGTCAGCGCAAGTCTTGAACCCTACGGCTATTTTCACAGTCAGGTCGAAAGTCAGGTCGAAGAGATTGACCCGGGGGAGTATCAACTGAATGTTGAAGTCAAACCCGGTCAGCCAGTGAAAATTTCCACCCTTAAGCTGAATGTAACGGGTCCCGGTGACAGTTTTCCACCGCTGCTCCAGTTGCTTGACTCTTTTCCACTGCATGTCGGTGATATTCTACGTCAGGATATCTACAAAGAGGGGAAAGCAGAACTGTTGAAAGGGGCAATAAATCTCGGCTATTTTGATGCCAAATTTCAACAGCATAAAATTCTCGTCAATCGTGACACACGGCAGGTCAATATTATTCTCCATCTCGAAAGCGGTACCCGTTTTCACTTTGGGAAAACTGTTTTTATGGACCATGGAGAGTATCAGGAACGCTTCCTGCGCCGTTATCTCAGCTATCAGGAATGGGACTATTTTTCTCAGAAAGAACTCGATCAAACCCGAAAGAGAATACGCAATGCAAATCTGTTCCGCAGTATCGACATCCAGCCGGAAAGAGATCAGGCAAAGGAACATCAGATACCGGTCAAGATCGATCTAAAACCCGCCCCGCGGCACCAGTTTTTCCCCGGTATTGGTTATGGCACCGATAGCGGCGCTCGTGGGTCACTGCGCTACCGTAACCGGAACCTGTTTCACCGTGGTCATGAATTTCAGGGGGATCTGCGGATATCAGAAAAAAACGAATATTTTCTGACCACTTATACCATTCCGGATCTGGATCATCTTGACCGTATGACCCGGTTCCATGCCGGAATTATCAATGAGGATAATACCAGCTACGAAAGTGATCGGCTCTTCACTGAGGCAGAATATATACGGCCATTTTACAAAAAACTGACAGCCTCACTATTTATCCGCCAGGAGCGGGAACGCTATTGGATTAATGATGATAGTTCAGAATTATCACGCCTGCTGCTACCGGGGGTACGCCTTGGCTGGCGTCAGGTTGATGACTTGATAACCCCACGCCGTGGCATCCAAACCAGGCTGGAGCTAAAAGGGGGAGCTGATGCCCTTTTCTCTGATATTGATCTCCTGCAATGCACTGGCAATATAACCACAATATACCCCCTGCCCCAGCAATTATCGCTGTTACTTCGCTTACGTGGAGGAGCAACCTGGCACAGCAGCTCTTTCAGTCAACTGCCCGCTTCGCTACGCTTTTTTCCCGGCGGTGGGAAAGGTGTCCGTGGCTACGAATATAAAACCCTTGGTCCCAAAGATAGTGATGGAGACTATATCGGTGGTAAACATCTCTTAGTTGCCAATATCGAGTTAGAAAAAAAACTCAACCCGGACTGGGGAGTTGTCATTTTTACCGACATTGGTAACTCCTTCAACGCATGGTCTGATTATGATGCGAAACAAGGTGCAGGGATCGGCGTTAATTATTACACCTCCATTGGCCCACTACATATTGATGTGGCTCGCCCGATTGGTGATGATAAAAACAAGTTGCGACTATCTCTCAGTGTGGGGGCGGAATGGTGAAACTTTTTCGCTACACGATTATTCTTATCTGTCTACTCGCCTTGCTGCTGCTTGGTAGCGGGAGCTGGATCCTCTATTCTCCCGGAGGAACCTCCTGGTTGCTGCAGAGGCTCCCGGAATGGACTGGTAGCGAATTAACTATCGGGCAGATCGAAGGGACGCTCGGCGGAACGCTGCAACTCAAAAACATCGAGCTGCACTATCAGGGAGGATATCTCCATCTCGAACATTTTTTAATCGAGAATCAACTCCTCGGTCCACTGACTCTGGAGATAAAACAACTCCAAGCTGAAAATCTGCAGATTAAATCAACATCAAAGCAACAAAACAGTCCACCGGAACCTTTCACCTGGCCCCGATTACCCTGGCCGCTGGAGCGACTTCAGGTCAATATCAACACTATCGATTTACAAGCTATCAGCTGGCAACAACTGGATCAGGAGCCCCTTAAAATCGAAGCAGTTCAGGGAGACTTACATTGGCAAAACAGTCACTTGTACAGCGAAAATTTCACCCTGAGAAGTGGAGAACTGCTGGGAAGTGGAGCCTTCAATTGCGGGCTGAAGCGACCCACATTGAAAGCTGATGTTCAACTTGAGACAGAGGATTCAGCGGCTGGGTGGAAAAAACTGCAATTAAAATCTGACCTGCGTCAAGGGTCGAGAAAACAAATATTATATGGTCCGGTGGCGCTTGAGGGTACTACTGCAGAGGGAGAAACGCTGACGGCGACAGCAGAACTGGAGTTAACTCCGGAGCAGTTAAAATTCCGACAATTAGAGTTGAATCAACCCAACCATCCTGGAGTCATAACCGCTGAAGGTGATTTTGATTTCGTCCAGAGCCCCCCCGAACTGACCGGCCAATTACAACTCAACCAGCTTGATCTTCAGGCAGAAACCGGGCAGCCGGTCAAACTTTCAGGAACAATACAGATTAAAGGTAATCTGGAGAGATACAGCGGTCAGTTCGATTTAAAAAATCATGGGATCGGGATAGCTGATGCCCAACTGGCAGGCGATTTCACTGGCACGCAGGAAATTTTTTCTCTGCAAGACCTCCGTGGTCAATGGCTGGGTGGAACTCTTAATGGTCAAGCACAGTTCAGCTGGAGAGAGGGTTGGCAACTGAAAGCTCAACTATCCGGCAAAGATATCAACCCACATGGACTTGACCCCCAGTTGAACGGACAACTGAACCTGGATCTTCAGGCGGACATTGATAGCGGTGATAAGGGGGCTCCTCAGGGACTGCTGCAACTTCAATTACATCACTCCACCCTCCTTAACCACCCCTTAACCGGTATCGCAGAGCTCCACTGGCAAGATAATTCTCTGCAGGTCAAACAATTAGAACTGCACGGAGAAGGGATGCTATTGCAGGCTAGCGGCAATTCTGCAGAAAAATTGACCTTCACCTGGCAGATCGAAGCACTGGAGAAGCTGCTGACCGATGCCGCCGGGAAGCTTTCAGGAACCGGCTGGTTACGCTGGCAGCAGCAGAGGCTGACTGCGGATCTTCATGCCACCGGGGAACATCTTGCTTTTCACGATTGGCAACTCGGTCAATTCTCCCTGCAGGGAGGAAAAGCAGGTGCTGGCGACACCTGGCAACTGCAATTGACTGGAAACTTACTGCACAACCTCCACCTGAATTTCGATATCGAACAGACAACGATTGTGCTAAACGGAAACCTCGATAACCACCAGCTCTCTCTGAACCTTCGACAGCAGCAAAGCAACGCTTCGATCACTCTACAAGGGGGGTGGGATGGAGAGTCCTGGAGAGGGGAGATAGCCACCCTTCAGGGGGAAGATTCTCACCTCGGGAACTGGCATTTATCGCAACCGGTGGCAATGATTCTCTCCGCTGACCAGTTTAATATCAAAGAGTTATCTCTCAACGGTGATTATGGGGAAGTGTTACAATTACAGGGGAACTACCAACTGAAGCAACAACATGGGGCAGCCAAACTCCACTGGTACAATCTGGACCTTTCCCTGTTTCAGCCCTTCCTTGAAGACTGGCATATCTCTGGACAGAGTGATGGTTCTATTGAGCTGGAACACGGACAAAAAAATCTGCTCCACACTAAAATAACCGCCAGTGGAGAGGTGCAACATCAACAATTGGAACTTAAGGTGACCCAGAGTGAAATTCTTCTCGATTGGGATGAATCGGGACTACAAAGTTCCTTACAAATCATCTTGGCAAATAATGGTCAGGTAAAAGGCTCCCTCACTTCAGCGGAAAAAAATAATTTCATCTGGCCACAACAGGGAAGTCTACAACTAACCGGGGACAACTTCCCCTTAAGCATTTTCCAGCCCTGGCTACTTGCAGAACTGGAAATTGATGGAAAACTTGATTGGAGCGGTCGTGGTGACTGGAAAGAAGCTGAACCATTTAATCTTGAAGGTGAAGCAAAAGTCAGAAATGGACAGCTCCATTGGCAGGAAGAGGGGGGTCTCCGTAGTTTCGATATCACCACTGCTGAATTAAACTGGCAGTGGCAGCATCGTCTGCAGGGAAATGTGGAATTGCAACTACGCAACCATGGAGGCTTCAAAACCTCCTTTGACCTGCCATTGGCAGCCACATTGCCACTGAGATTCGATCCAGACACACCGATTAATGTTGATCTACACACTAACGCACAATCGTTTGGGCTGTTTTCGCTCTATTTTCCCAATTTTGTTCAGAAAAGTCATGCCCAGCTCAATCTGGATCTACAACTGACCGGTACGTGGCAGCAACCGATCCTGCAGGGGGATTTTCACTTATTGGATGCTAAAGCGTTTCTTCCATCGGTCGGGATTCAACTGGACAAAATTGAACTCCAGGGGAAAATTACCGATAACCATATAGAGATTGTCAAATTGCAGTGCAAATCCGGCAAGGGAAAGCTCAAGGGAAATGGCCACCTGGAACTTCAAAACTGGTATCCCACCAACTACCAGCTACAATTGAAAGGGAAAAACTTCCAACTTATCGACCTGCCTGAACTACAACTCAATGCCACTCCTAATCTGACGATTGAGGGGACCGGGGAGAATATCAAGGTACGCGGTCAGGTTAAATTGCCCTATATGAAGATCTACGATCAGCAAAGTGCCGAGAGTATCATCAACAGCAAAGACCTGGAAATAGTTGACAGCACTCTCCTCCCGGCTAAAGAAAAGAGGCTGAAATATGATATTGATGTACAGTTGATCCTCGGCAAGGAGGTATTTCTTCACGCCATTGGGATCAACGCACGGTTGGGAGGAGATCTCCGCATCCAATCAACCAGAGCACAGAAACTGGTAGGTCATGGAAAGCTCTATGTTATTCAGGGGACATATTCTGGGCAAGGAGCCAACCTTGAGATCAACCGCGGCGACATTTATTTCACCGGAGGACCACTCGATCAGCCAGAACTTGATATTTTAGCGCTCCGCAGGATGAATGAGATCGAAGTCGGGATTATAATGACCGGGACACCTCAGGCACCAGTCATCGAGCTTTACTCGAGACCCATCATGCAAGAGGGTGATATTGTCTCATACATTTTGACCGGTCAGCCAATGAGTGCCTCCCGCAGTCAGGCTAACTTAATTGCATCCGCAGCCAGTGTTTGGTTTTCCCGGAATGGATCAAATAACCTGCCAAACCGACTGGGACTTGATACCTTCTACATCAGCTCTGATTATGATGATAACAGTGGAGGAGACAGCAGCGGGGAAAACAGCACTACAATCATCACCGCTGGCAAGTACCTCAGCCCTGACCTCTATCTCAGTCTTGGTTACTCCCCGGACACCAACTCTGACCGGTTACAACTCCGCTACCGGCTCACCCCAAGTTGGGATGTTGAATCCACCGTTGGTCATGACGCTGGGGCTGACCTCTTTTACCGGATCGAATTCGACTAGGAGTCTGTCTGGCTTTCGAACCGTAGCGAGAAAATGACTGTTTGGTTCAAAGAACCCTGATTGCAGCAAAAACCACTGAACCTGTTCAGCCGCTCTGCTGATCACACTCTGTCTTGCGCAGATAGTATTCATAATCTCCTGCATAGGAGGTCATCATACCGTGATCAATTTCAAACACCCGATCAACCAATGAGCGGAGAAAGTGGCGGTCATGGCTCACCAACAGTAAAGTCCCGGAGAATTTCTGCAGTGCCTCCAACAACACCTGCCTGGACTGGATATCCAGATGGTTGGTTGGTTCGTCCAGAATCAGCAGATTCAAGGGTCGACCAAGCAACGTCGCCAATACCAGGCGGGACTTTTCCCCGCCGGAAAGTTTATCGACCCGTTTATCGACATCCTCTCCCTGAAACAAAAAAGCTGCACTAAGATTACGTAACACACCGATCGTTTGTAATGGTAAAGCGTCCTGAACTGTTTCAAAAACGGTCTTTTTCGGATCAAGCACCTCCATCGAATGTTGACTGAAATAACCAAGGTGGACATTCGCACCAACGGTCACCACCCCTTCAGTTGGATCGGTCTGACCCGCGAGGGCTTTCAGAAAAGTTGATTTTCCCGCTCCGTTCACCCCGACAACAGCAATCTTGTCTCCGCGCCTGACCATTCCTGAGATTCCTGAAAAAACTGCTTTATCAGCCCCGCCATCGACCGACCAGGTTTTTCCCAGAGATTCAATAGCAACGACATCATCTCCGCTGCGTGGTGGTGCAGAAAATTCGAATTTTACAACTTTCTGTTCCTGAGGCAGTTCAATTCTTTCAATTTTCTCCAGCTTTTTCACCCGTGACTGCACCTGGGCAGCATGGGATGCACGAGCAGCGAAGCGGGCGATAAAGTCCTCTTCCTTGGCGAGCATATCCTGCTGACGCTTATGACTCGCCACTAACTGTTCACGTCGCACTTCCCGTTCCCGCAGGTAGAAATCGTAGTTACCAGCATAGCTGGTAATTGATCCGTTGTTGACCTCAACGATCCGTGAGACCAGCCGGTTCATAAAATCGCGGTCATGACTGGTCATCGCCAACGCACCCTGATAGTCATCCACCAACCAATTTTCCAGCCAGATAATCGACTCAACATCCAGATGATTGGTCGGTTCGTCAAGGAGTAAAACATCAGGATTCAGGGTCAGAATTCGTGCCAGGGCAATCCGCATCTTCCAACCACCACTGAAACTCTCAACCGGACGATCATAAACATCGGGGCCGATCCCAAGACCCGTGAGCACCGCTTGGGCCCTCGATTCCAGATCATAGCCACCACGATGTTCAAATTCCTGCTGAACGTTGCCATAATGTTCCAGTAACCGAGTCATCTCATCATCTGACAGCGGATCACACATCTGCATTTCCATCTTGCGGATTTCATCCCCAAGCGCCACAGTTGCTTCGGAAGCAGCAACCACCTCCTCCAAAGCACTGCGACCTGACATATCCCCGACATCCTGAGAGAAATAGCCGATCACAGTTTTCTTTGCGCAAGAAATTTCCCCACCATCGAGTGTTTCTTCACCGGTAATCAAGCGAAATATGGTCGATTTTCCCGCACCGTTCGGACCAACCAGACCAGTTCGACTGCCGGGCAAAATCTGAAATCCGGCATTTCTGAACAGCACCCGGTTACCATGCTGTTTGGTGATATTTGTCAGATGGATCATAAATCTCCTCGCAAGAAAAAAATCTTGCCCTGTTAACATGTCGAGTCGACTTGAGCAAGAAAAAAGCTCTCCCGACCTCTTGAACCCTCGTGAATCGTTGCAATTTCATCTTTTCATTAATAAATATATGCTACTATTCTTATGATTCGAGAATCGTCGACAAATTTCGCGACAAAAAGGACGTGAAATTCCGGCTCCATCCAAAGGGGAGGAGGAACATACATGCTTATTATCGGTGTCGATACCGGTGGAACTTTTACCGATTTCATCTGGAAAGATGGTGACCAATGGGGAGAGTATAAATTACTTTCAACCCCGGCCAATCCGGCTGAAGCGGTTCTTGCAGGGATTCAACATGTCGCTGCTGATCGTAGTTACACACTGGTTCACGGTTCTACGGTTGCCACCAACGCAATTCTGGAAAAACGTGGTGCCTTGACAGCTTTAGTGACCAATCAAAAATTTGAAGATGTGATTGAGATCGCCCGGCAAAACCGCGGTGAATTATACAATTTTTTCTACCGGAAAAATCCCCCATTAATTCCTCGTGAACTCCGCTTTGGCCTCCCGGGTCGAGTCAATCAGGCTGGGGAAATTATTGAAGAGTTGACAGAAGCCGATATCGAAACTCTACTTGGGCCACTGACTGCCGCACAAGTTGAATCAATTGCGGTTTCGTTCCTCTTCTCATTTACCAACCCGGAACACGAACGAAAAGTTCGCAAAGTTCTTTCACGGCTGAAAATCCCTATTTCCCTCTCCCATGAGACCCTTTCAGAATTTCGGGAGTATGAACGGACCTCCACTACGGTTATCAACGCCTATGTTTCCCCCAAAATGGGTCGCTATCTCACTTATTTAAGTGAACGGATCGGTGAGCAACCATTTCGCATCATGCAGTCCAACGGCGGTAGTATTTCTGCCGAAACCGCCATGCGCGAATCGGTTCGTACCATCCTCTCCGGTCCTGCAGGTGGAGCCGTTGGGGCATTTGAAATGGGAAAAATAGCTGGTTTTCCACGTTTGATCACTTTTGATATGGGGGGAACTTCAACCGATGTCGCCCTGATCGATCAAACTCTGCCGTTGACCATGGAATCGAGTATTGCCGATTATCCGGTCAAAGTACCGATGATCGATATTCACACCGTTGGAGCTGGTGGTGGTTCCATCGCCACCATTGACCTTGGTGGTTCACTCAAAGTTGGGCCGGAAAGTGCCGGAGCCGATCCCGGGCCGATCTGTTACGGCAAAGGGACCGAAATTACGGTCACCGATGCCAACCTGTTCCTCGGGCGCTTGATCCCTGATCATTTCCTTGGCGGAGCTATGACCCTGGAACACTCAACCCTGAACCAGCACTTTGAAACCCTGGCAGCCCAGCTGAAGTTAACCCCGACAGAACTGGCTGAGGGGGTTCTGAATGTTGCTAATACCACCATGGAACGTGCCATCAAAGTAATCTCCGTGGAACGCGGCTTCGATCCTCGGGAATTTACCCTGTTCTCGTTTGGGGGAGCGGGTGGTCTGCACGCAGCTTATCTGGCGCGAGATCTGAATATGACTGAGGTATTCATCCCCTGCAATCCGGGGATTCTGTCGGCAACCGGCATGCTGATGTCCGACGTCATCAAGGATTACTCACAGACGGTGATGCTCGGTGAAAATGAAATCGTCGTGGAAACATTGGAGCTACACTTCAATCCGCTGGAAAATAGAGGGCAGGAAGATCTGCTGGAAGAGGGGGTCGCTGCAGAGCGAATCGAGTTGGAACGCTACCTTGATATGCGTTATCAGGGGCAATCCTATGAGATCATGGTTCCCTTCTCAGCCGATTTTCGTGAGCAGTTCCATTTACTCCATGAAAAGACCTACGGCTACTGTAATCGTGAAAAAAATATCGAGGTGGTCAATGTCCGCCTGCGAGCTCTGGGAAAACCGGAGAAGCCGGAATTTCCCAAGCTCCCTTTTGTTGGTGAAAAACTGGTTGCCGAAGCACTGCTGGATGAACGTGATGTTGTCTTTGATGGGGTCAGTGAACAAACCAGAATTATCAGCCGGGAGAAACTGCAACACGGTAATCTGTTCAATGGTCCAGCAATCTTGATTGAGTACTCATCAACAATTGTTATTCCTCCGTTTGCTGCGGCTCGCGTGGATGAATTTGGCAACATTATCCTTACAATAAACTAGGAGACAGTCCCCTGGAAGGATTCCCTATGAACGTTAATCCTATTCTGATGCAGGTTTTTAAAAATCGCTTTGCCGCTATTGCCGAAGAGATGGGGGTGACTCTCAATCGCACGGCGTTCTCCCCCAATATTAAGGAACGTCGCGATTTTTCCTGCGCAATATTTGATCAGGCTGGCGACATGATCGCTCAAGCTGCGCACATTCCGGTTCATCTTGGTTCTATGCCGCTTTCGGTCAAAGCAGCTATTGACACCTGCAGCATGCAGGACGGTGACATGGTGATGCTGAACAACCCCTTTCAGGGTGGTACCCATCTCCCCGACATCACTCTGGTTGCCCCGGTCTATACCGGCGAAGCAGAACCATCTTTTTACGTTGCCAATCGGGCTCACCATTCGGATGTCGGTGGAATGACGGCCGGTTCCATGCCGCTGTCAACTTCCATCTATCAGGAAGGGGTAATTATTCCGCCGTTGAAGATCGTTGAAAATGGAGAGATTGATCGCAAACTGATGGATTTTTTCCTCACCAACGTTCGCACTCCGCTGGAGCGTGAGGGGGATTTTTCCGCCCAGATCATGGCCAACCTGACCGGCGCACAACGGAGTCGCGAGCTGATTGAAAAATATGGACTGGAGATGGTCAACCTTTACGCCAGAAGCCTGAATGACTATTCAGAGAAGGTCACCCGCAGTGCCATTGCCATGATCCCCGATGGTGAGTATGAATTTGAAGATTTTATGGATAGTGACGGGGTCGGTCAGGAGAAAATTAAAATAGCAGTTCGTCTGGAAATAGAGGGTGATGAAGCACTGCTGCACTTTTCCGGTTGCGCTCCGCAGGTCAGGGGGAGCATCAACGCTGTTTATGCCATCACCTTGTCTGCAATTCTTTATGTTTTTCGCTCTCTGGTTAAAGAGGATATTCCAACCAATGCCGGTTGTCTGCGACCGCTGAAGGTGGTCACTCACAAAGGGAGTATTGTCGATGCCAATTTCCCGGCTGCCGTTGCGGGGGGAAATGTTGAAACGTCACAACGCATCGTCGATGTGGTTCTCGGTGCTTTAGCAAAAGCACTACCAAAAATCGTCCCGGCTGCAGGACAGGGGACGATGAACAACATAACCATCGGCGGCATGGATAAGCGTACGGGACACCCCTTTACCTATTACGAAACCCTGGCTGGTGGCGTCGGTGGAACTGCCTACAATCACGGCGAATCTGCGGTCCATTCACACATGACCAACACCCTGAACACGCCAATCGAAGCATTAGAATACAGCTACCCTTTCCAGGTGACAGAGTATTCCATCAGGAAAAATTCCGGCGGCAAAGGCCGATTCAACGGTGGAGACGGGTTAGTCCGGGAAATCCGCTTGCTGGCCGATGCGGAGGTGACGGTTCTTTCCGAACGACGGATGCTCCCCCCCTACGGTTTGTTTGGTGGAGAACCTGGAAAAGTTGGAAACAATCTAATTTATCAGGACTCTCAAAAACAGCAGATGCCGGGTAAATTTTCGGAACGGCTGAAAGAAGGAGATATCGTCCGGATTGAAACCCCCGGTGGTGGAGGTTATGGAACAACGCCACAGCCAGAAAAGAAATAATAATTCACGGGCCTTGATGCGCCCCCAACAGAAAGAAGGAGGAGAAAAAATGTTAAAAAAAACTTTGGGAACATTAGCAATCCTGCTCATTTTTGCACTACCGGCAAGTGCTGCCAACATGAAGATGGATCTCCACGCCAGCTATGGGGCAACCAGTTTTCACACCCAGGGCGCAACACAATTTGCTGAACTGGTTAAAAAGTATACCAACGGCAGTGTTGATATCACCGTCCATCCTGGTGGGAGTTTGGGGTTCAAGGGTCCGGAGCTGCTGAAAGTTGTCAAAGATGGCCAGGTCCCCATGGCCGACATTCTGATGGGTGTAGTCGCCGGAAGTGAGCATGTTTTTGGCCTCAGTTCCCTCCCCCGTCTGGTTCCAAATTTTGAAAAAGCAAAAAACCTGTATAACGACAGCCTCCCCCTTTACAAAAAAGCTGCGACCAAATGGAATCAAAAGTTCCTCTACGCTGCACCATGGCCACCAAGTGGTTTGGTCACCAAAAAAACTGTCAACGGAAAAGCTGACCTTGCCAACCTGAAAACCCGTACCTACGACAAAAATGGTGCTGAATTTCTCCGTATCCTCGGCGGCGCTCCCCTTTCTCTCCCCTGGGGTGAAGTCTATTCTTCACTGCGTACCGGAATGATTGATTCGGTTCTGACCTCTGCTGAATCAACTAAAAACGGGAAATTCTGGGAAGTGCTCGGTGCCTTTAAGCCGATCAATTATGCTTTTCCGCTGAACATGCTGACCATCAATATGGATTATTGGAAGTCCCTGGATAAAGATCAACAGCAGGCAGTCCTGAAAGCAGCTGCTGAAGTTGAAGCCAGCCAGTGGGCTGCATCAGAGCAGCGCCATACCGATTCTCTTAAGACGATTCAAGAGCACGGCATCGTCGTCACTGAAGTCTCGGCTGAACTGTCGAGCGATATGAATCAGGCCGCCAAGCAACTGGTCACTGAATACCAGAAAAAAGCCTCGAAAGATGTTCAGGCCGTACTGAAAAAGTACACCGACTGATGGAACGACTGCTCCGGGGGATAGATACCTGCTCAAAAGTGGGTGCGTATCTATCCTCCCTTGCGATGCTGTCGATTGTCGGCCTGATCCTGGTTGAAATTGTCCTCCGTACCCTGTTCCACACATCGACCCTGGTCTCTGACGAGTACAGTGGCTATATGATGGTTGCCACGATCATGATGGGGGTGAGTTACACCTTTGCGCAAGGGTCGCATATTCGCATCACCATTATTTCTGAACGTTTACATGGGCGAGCGGCGCAGGGAATCGATCTAATTGTCACCCTTGCGGCTTTGGTTCTATGCAGCTATGCCCTTTACCATTCACTCTGGATGGTTCAGGACACTTTCAGCTATAGGATCCTTGCTGATTCACTCTCGGAAACCCCGCTATATATTCCACAAGTGATGATTCCGATCGGATTTTTATTGCTGGAGATGCAACTTGTTGCCCATTTTTTACGGAGGCTGTTATCTTTACCGACCCTCTAATTCTCAGTCTGGTGCTATTCGGCTTCCTGTTTCTTTATCTACTCTCGGGTCTATGGATTGGCTTTTCCCTGTTTTTTGTCGGTATTACCGGGATGTTGCTCCACAAGACCAATTTACCGCCCGCCATCTCCCTCTGGGACAAGATCGGTGGATTGCTGGCCAATTCGGTCTGGAACAGTTTGAACTCCTGGGCACTGACCGCCCTGCCCCTGTTTATCCTGATGGGAGAGATCCTGTTCCGTACCTCCATTTCGACCAAATTGTTGAACGGACTGGTGCCATGGCTCTCCAATATTCCCGGCCGATTGCTCCATATTAATGTGGTAGCGTGTTCCTTGTTTGCTGCTGTCTCTGGTTCCAGTGCGGCAACCACCGCAACCGTCGGAAAAATCACCCTGGATGATCTGTCAAAACGGGGCTATGACCGCTCCCTGGCAATTGGCTCCCTGGCTGGCGCTGGAACCCTCGGTTTTCTGATCCCGCCAAGTCTGATTATGATTATCTACGGAGTTTTATCTGATACTTCGATTGGCAAACTCTTCTCTGGCGGGATCATCCCCGGTTTACTCCTGGCAAGTTTTTACTCACTGTATATTGGCGTTCGAGCAATAATGGATCCCTCTATTGTTCCAGCTGCCGACAGAAAATACACTTTTGCAGAGAAGCTGAAGGCGTTGAAAGAATTGATGCCAGTCATAGCGTTGATCCTGGTAGTTCTGGGGGGAATCTACCTCGGTATTACGACACCGACAGAGGCGGCGGCAATCGGAGTCCTTGGCTCTCTGATTCTGGCTCTGGCCTATCGCAATTTGTCCTGGCAAAATTTTCAGGAGGCACTATTACAAGCAGTTCAGACATCCTGCATGATCTGTCTGATTATTGCCGGAGCAGCATTCCTGGCTCAAGTGGTCGGTTTTGTTGGAATTGCACGGGGGATCAGTGCCTATATCGCCAGCCTGGATATGTCACCGTACCTGTTACTGGTGGTGCTGGGATTGATGTACCTGCTACTGGGGATGATTCTGGATGGTATTTCTATTGTGGTGATGACCCTGCCGATTGTTCTGCCGATTGTCCTGGCCGCTGGGTTTGATCCTCTCTGGTTCGGCATCTATCTGGTTATTATGGTAGAACTTTCGCAGATCACCCCACCAGTCGGCTTCAGCCTATTTGTGATTCAGGGGATCTCTTACGAACCGGTCAGTTACATTATTAAATCAACTCTGCCGTTTTTAATTATCATGATCCTGATGGTGGTTCTCTTGGCAATTTTTCCCGATTTGGTGCTGTTTTTACCCAATCAGATGATCAAATAAGCCGTTAACAGGATAATTCTCTTTGAAGAGCCAGACCAAGCTCTTCCAGAGTGTAAGGCTTTTTAATGTAAGCTCCAGTCCCAAGTGACAAGGTAATTTTCACATCGAAACTCTCGGGAAAAACCACTAAACGTCAGAGGCAGAGACAATCCTGGAGACAGGAAACCAGGCACTGGCGACCAGAAGAGAAACAATCAGAAATACCGGGACATAACCGATCCACAAAATCAGTCCCCCGGCAATCAGTGGAAATAGTGCTATAGTCAAACTGGTCGTTCCAATAACCCCCTGATACAAGGCGCGGTTGGTATTTGTTGAAATTTCAATCAATAACCCTTCAAAAGCAATTTTCCTCGCTGAGATCGTCACTCCCATCAGAAAAAACACACTTAGAAATATTGGCAATGGTGTTCCTGAAAGGAGCAAAACTAACAATGGGAGAAGCGTTCCACAGAATATGCACCCCCGGACAACCCCGCGGAAACCAAATT
>JAOZQF010000089.1 GCA_029932345.1 Desulfuromusa sp.
TCAGCAGCAGGAGCTTCGGCAACTTCAGCAACAGGTTCTACCTCGGCAACAACCGGAAATTCCCCATCATATCGAACCGTCAGAAAGCGGAGGATTTTTTCATCCAGTCGCAGTCGACGCTCAAATTCAGCAATTACTTCGGGCTCAGCACTGAACAGTGTCTGCACATAGCAGCCACGCTCAACCTTTTGAATCGGATACGCCAGTTTGCGGACGCCCCAGTTATCCAGCTTATTGATCTCAGCCGCTTGATCGGTGAGAACTTTCTGGAATTTTTCCTCCATTGCAGTCAGCTCGTCGCCAACAACTTCCGGATGGATAATGTAGAGTGATTCGTAATTTCTCATCAGTGTATCTCCTCTAGGATTAACAGCCCCGGACACTACCCCGGAACAAGGGTATTCCTGAAACCCCAACGGCTTCAGACGAAACAATAGCTTTTATCACAGACGCAGAATTGGTTCAAGGCTTTTTGCAGAGCACAATATAATTTTCTCTCTACCAACCACATTTCTTGATCGTGCTATCGCTGCAGGTCATGTTGAACGAACATGAGTAAATATTCTCCATGAAGCGTTTTCTAATCCGCAGTTAACCGTCTATCAATAGAACAAAATGAGTGAATTAATTGAAATATATTGATCTGAAATAGAATTTTTGAATTTTAGTTATATACTTTAACATATGCTGAAGAGATCTCACAAAATGATAGCTGACCAGATTCCTATTGGGGTTATTGCAGAAGTTCATGGTCCGGTAGTTGTTATTAGCTGTGACACGCTACCGGCCATGCATCAGGCGTTGTATGCCAATCTTGACCATGAGACCTGCCTGTTCGAGGTTCTACAGCATCTTGACGAGCACCACGTCCGCGCCATCACCCTGCATCGTAGTGCCGGTCTGCACCGGGGCATGGATGTCTATGACAGCGGTGCACCACTGCATGTCCCTGTAGCACCAGACTGCTTAGGAAGACTATTGAATGTCTTTGGTGAGCCACTAGATGACGGCGTTGCGCTATCACCCGATGAATTTCGTAACATCCATAAGAGGCAGACACCCTTCTATCAGGCGGTGGGGACGAGTGAGGTATTGGAGACGGGGGTCAAGGTCATCGATCTGCTCTGTTCCTTTGTCAAGGGAGGAAAAACCGGTCTATTCGGTGGTGCTGGTGTAGGTAAAACAGTATTGATCATGGAATTTATGCATGCAGTCGCCACATTACACAAAGGAGTTTCAGTATTTGCCGGAGTGGGTGAACGAATCCGTGAAGGTCACGAGCTATGGCATGAGATACGCAAAGCAGGGGTACTGCCACAAACCCTCATGGTATTTGGCCAGATGGATGAGTCCCCGGGGATACGTTTCCGGGTCGGCCTCTCTGCCCTGACCTATGCTGAATATCTGCGTGACTCAATGCAAAAAGAGGTACTGTTCGTTGTTGACAACATTTTCCGTTTCGTCCAGGCAGGCAGTGAAGTTTCCAGCTTGCTGGGTCGCATGCCGGCAACGGTTGGATACCAGCCCACTCTGCCGACCGAGGTTGCAGAAATACAGGATAGAATCATGTCGACCCGACAAGGCGCTATTACATCGGTACAGGCCGTCTACGTCCCGGCAGATGACATGACAGATCCTGCAGTGAGCACCATTCTAAACCACCTGGATACCACCGTTATCCTGTCACGGTCCCAAGCCGGCAAGGGAATTTATCCCGCAGTAGATCCGCTCCAATCGGGCAGTAAGTTGATGGATCGTCACACTTTGGGAGCCCGCCATTACAGTGTTGCAGAGGGGGTACGGGAACACCTGGCACGCTATCATGAGTTGGAAGACATTATTACCATGCTGGGGGTAGATGAATTATCACCCAAAGATCGAAAAATCGTCATGCGAGCCCGAAAGCTACAACGTTACCTGACCCAGCCATTCTGGGCTACGGCTTCCCACACCGGGATCGAAGGAGCTTCAGTGCCATTGGAACACACCCTGTCCGACTGTGAAGATTTCTTGATGGGGTACCACGACAATACGCCGGAGGATCGCTGCTACATGCGCGGCACCATGGAAGGGGTAAAACCATGAACTCCTTTACCCTGAACCTTCAGGATGCAACTCATAACGAAGAGATCTCCCAGGTCAGTTCCTTTGTCGGCGAGGATTCTTCAGGGAGTTTTGGGATTTTCGCTGACCATGCACGATTTATGACTTCATTGCTCGTCGGCCTGGCTCGATTCCGTGTCGGCCTTGGGAATTGGCAATATCTGGCTCTGCCAGGAGCCGTTCTATATTTCTGTGATAACGTACTGACCCTGAGTACCCGCCACTATCTGGTGGATGAAGATTATATGCACATCAGCCGTGCTTTGCAGCAGCAATTACTGGAGGAGGAGAAAAAACTGCAGACCATAAAAGTGAGTCTATCTCACCTGGAAGAGGAAGTTCTGAAGCACTTGTGGAAGATGGGCCGTAAAGAGACAGGATAACTGCCATGGGATCGCAGGATGATTTGAGAAAACAGGCAGAACGTCAGGCGCAAAGGATGAAAAAAGCCGAGCGTGAGCGACCTACCCTGCTTGGTCAAACCGTCTATATTGGCACTCTCGGTTTGTTGTTTGTCTTGCCAATGGTTGGTGGGGCTTATTTGGGCCTCTGGCTGGACGGATTGGTCGCGGGTTATTCAACCCTTTGGACAATGAGTTTTCTTTTTATCGGGGTGATGGTAGGAGCAATAAATGTCTATCTTTTCATAAAAGAGTAATCCTATGAATGAAGAGAACCTACTGATCGAATTGGGTCCGCTTGTGATTACCACAACGGTAATGACAACCTGGGTCATTATGGGTCTTATCTGGATCTGTTCATGGCTGATCACCCGCCGGTTGCGCATCGATCCTGGACCGTTACAAACCGCAACGGAGGGTGTAGTCACCAGCATTGAAGACGCTGTCGTTGCAATCGACTCACAACATGCCCAAAGGATCATGCCATTCATTGGCAGCCTCTGGATCTTTCTGGTCATTGCCAACCTCAGCAGTTTGATCCCGGGGGTCCATGCCCCCACGCGAGACTTGTCTGCAACCTCTGCACTCGCCATCATCGTATTCTTCTCAACCCACTGGTTCGGCATCCGCATCCAGGGATTAAAGGAATATTTGCGCCACTTCCTCTCTCCAAGCCCGATTCTGCTACCGTTCAACCTCATCAGCGAAATCACCCGCACCATTGCGTTAGCGGTACGGTTGTTTGGCAATATGATGAGCCTGGAAATGGTCGCACTGTTGATCTTGCTTGTGGCCGGATTTCTGGTCCCCATCCCGATTATGATGCTCCATATTGTTGAAGCTCTGGTGCAGGCCTATATCTTTGGTATGTTGGCCCTGATCTACGTTGCTGGAGGAATACAATCACATAAACTTCATGAAAATGGACAAGGAGGTTCCCATGACTGATCTATCAATTTTGGTTCTGGCTTCAACAGTGGTGGCGGTACTCGGTATCGCATTGGGTGCCATGGCACCCGCCATCGCCATGGGTTGGTCAATCAGTCGCTCTATGGATGCCCTCGCCCGCCAGCCTGAGGCGGAGCATTCCATTATGCGCACCTTATTTATCGGCCTGGCTATGATTGAATCTCTGGCTATTTATGTTCTGGTTATTGTCCTCATCGTGCTGTTTCGCAATCCGCTTCTGGAATACCTGATCCGGTAAGAACACAGCAAAATCAATGCTGACAAACAACTTAAAAAGGATAAATTTTGGAACTGAATTGGTCAACTTTTCTACTTGAGATTATTAATTTTCTGGTTCTGGTCTGGATTCTGAAACGCTTTCTCTACAAACCGGTTCTGGATGTGATTGCCCGACGCCGGGCCGACATTGAAGACCGTCTGGCGAAAGCTCAGCATCTTCATGATGAAGCTGACAGATTAAAAGCGGAGTATGAAAATCGACTGGTTGATTGGGAGCATGAACGCCAGCAGGCCAAAGATAATCTTTCACAGGAACTCAATGAAGAACGTACCCGGCGATTGGAACAACTGCACACGACCCTGAAGCAAGAACAAAACAAAGCCAAGGTGTCACAATTGCAGCAGCAAACCAAAATAGCTCAGGCACTTGAGCATCAGGCGTTGCAACAGAGTGCGCAGTTTGCGACCCGGCTACTCAATCAGGCGAGTGGCCCGGAGTTGGAAGCACGGTTGATCGGCGTGCTACTGGAAAATCTCGCCAACCTTTCTCAAGACCAGATAAAAACACTCAACACCCAATGGGGAAGACAACCTGAAAGTATCGTGGTCGCAAGTGCCTACCCGTTACCTGAGAATCAGCGAACAAACCTGGAAATAGCACTCGGCAAAATAACTGGAGAGACCATTCCAATACAGTACAAACAAAATTCAGACCTGTTAGCTGGTTTGAATATCACCATTGGTGCCTGGGTTCTGCAAACAAACATACGGGATGAGCTAAAAGGTTTCACAGAGTTTGCCTATGCCACAGAATAATACAAAACCCAGCGGTCCTTTGGCAAAGCAGGCCGCATGGCTGGAAAACTACCGGCCAGAGCTACAGATAAACGAACGGGGCAATCTCCTTTCTGCGGGTGATGGTATTGTTTGGGTTACAGGGCTGCCATCCGCATCGATAGATGACATTCTTACTTTTGAGGAAGGGAGTCGTGCCATCGTCTTTGATCTTACCGAGGATCGCATTGGTGCAATATTGCTCCATGAAACCGACGCTCTGACTGCCGGAATTTCAGTTCGCCTCACGGGACAACTATTGGGTATCCCAACCGGGGATACTCTGCTTGGACGTGTCATTGATCCATTGGGAACACCACTTGACGGTGAAGATGCTCCTGCCGCCACAAGCTGGCAACGTCTTGAAACGCCTTCTCCACCGATCACTTCGCGTGATTTCGTCCATATGCCGCTCTACACGGGGATTAAAATCATCGACACAATGATCCCCATCGGCAAAGGGCAGAGACAACTGCTGATCGGCGATGATGGCCTTGGTCGGAGTGCACTTGCACTCGACACAGTCATCAACCAACGGGGGAAAAATGTTTTCTGCATCTACGTGCTGATCGGCCAAAAACGCTCCACGGTTGTCAACACCATTGAAACTCTACGCAAATACGGGGCACTGGAATACACCACTGTGGTCGTAGCAGAAGCCAGCAGCCTACCAGGTCTACAGCATCTGGCCCCATTTGCCGGGTGTGCAGTTGCCGAGTTTTGGATGCAACAGGGATACGACACTTTGGTCGTCTATGACGATCTGGCAACCCATGCCAGAAGTTACCGGGAACTTTCCCTGCTACTGCGTCGTCCGCCAGGACGCGAAGCCTATCCTGGCGATATTTTCTCCGTTCATGCCCGTTTGCTGGAGCGCGCCACTTGTCTCAACGCTGCCCATGGTGGTGGTAGTATGACCGCACTACCCATTGTGGAAACCAAGCAGGGCGAGATCGCCGCCTACATCCCAACCAACCTGATTTCGATTACTGATGGACAGATCTACCTGGATCGAAACCTGTTTTCCGGTGGGTTCCGCCCCGCCATTGATATCGCTCGTTCGGTGTCCCGCATTGGCGGCCAAGCACAGCATCACCGGATCAAGGAAGAAGCCGGACGGATGAAACTTGACTACCTCCAGTTTCTTGAACTGGAAGTCTTTACCCGCTTTGGTGCACGACTGGAGGCCTCCATGGAGGCTTCTATTGCGCAAGGACGTAGATTACGGGAGATACTTAAACAGGATCGGTTGATACCCCTCCCCGCGATTTTCCAAATGGCATGGTTAGTAGCCTTCAACGATGGTCATTTTAAAGAGGTAGCACCTGAATCAATTCATACGGTGCTCGAGTTACTACAAAGACAAGTGGAACACACAACACTCACTCTCGACAGCCCGCGCAAACAATGGAGCCATACAATTGAACAATGGCTACAAAATTTCGATCAGGAAGCATCCCGATGACCAAGCGCAAGGATCTGGAACACCACCGCCACAGTCTGGGTGAGATCCGGGAGATCATGAATTCTATGAAAACCCTCGCATTTCTGGAGACTCGTAAACTGACACGCTTCCTGAGTGCCCAGCAGGCTGTAGTGAGAAGCATTGAGAAAACGGCTGCGGACTTCTTGAGTTTTCACCTGGAAACACTGCCAGAAATGGAAGAAGTAAATTGTATCTACCTGCTGATAGGAACCGAACGTGGTTTCTGCGGTGATTTCAACCGGAGCCTGCTACATCATCTCGACTCATCCCATCCACAGGGTGAACCATTATTACTGGCGGTAGGACACAAGTTACATACACTCATGGAAAATGAAACAAACCGGGCAATTCTAATTAATGGAGCCAGTGTTGCAGAAGAAGTGACAAGTGTGCTCGATCAGATTGTACAAGCGCTCTTTTCCCTACAGAAGCAACATGGCATACAAACCCTATGCGGACTCTACCATGGCGGAGATGGTGGTATTATCATGCAGAAACTGCTGCCACCCTTCCAAAACTACCTACTCCAACCACCGTATTTTCGACAACCACCAGTGCTGAACCTGCAACCTAAAGACTTTCTGATCAAACTGACAGAGCAGTATCTCTTTGCAGCTTTACACGAAATACTTTATACCTCGCTCATGGCTGAAAACCAGAACCGCGTGGCGCATCTGGAAGGAGCTGTTAAACACCTGGACGAAAAATCGGACAAACTGATCCGGCAATGCAATGCGCTACGTCAGGAAGAGATCATTGAAGAGATAGAGGTCATTCTGCTCAGTGGCAGCAGCAGCGATGACGACTGGCAGCAACGCAAATCATTGAGTCCCAAGGATTCAATAAGAACAAAAAAACCATTGAATATTTAACAGCAAGCCAACAAAAGGTTAATGCCATGCAAACTGAGTACCCGACACTAG
>JAOZQF010000090.1 GCA_029932345.1 Desulfuromusa sp.
GACCCAACTCTTCAAAAACTGCCCCTTCCCCATCCAGCCAATTAATTTCTACCCCCCGTTTTTCCATCCGTCTGAAAAAGGTCTCTTGGCGCTTGGCAAATTGTCCAATAGCGCTGCGCAGCTTCTGCACCAGATCATTTTTATTCAACTGACCCTGCAGGTGTTGAGCAATCAGTCGGTATTCCAGACCATAGAATTCCAACTTTTCCCAGGAGACCCCTGAATCATGGAGCTGTTGTACTTCAGCTATCATTCCCGCCTCAAAACGTTGTCGCAACCGCACCGCTATCCGCTGACGCAGGACCTCCCGGGGCCACTTAATGCCAAAAACCAGTGGGGAGATCACTGGTAAGGGGGGCAAAGAGTCAGCCACATCCTCCTCACCCGTGGCAATCTCGATCGCCCTGATCAGTCGATCACGATCCTCAAGATCGGTTCGATTATGTTGCTCCGGCTTGAGCTGAAGTAATTCCTCACGCAAGGCATTATCGCTGAAGAGTTCTAACCTGTCCCGTAGCGGCTGGTTTCGGGGAACCGCCACCAGACGATAGCGGCTGAGAACCGCATCCAGATACATCCCGGTACCACCACAGATAATTGGCAATGTCTGCCGCTGCCAGATTGATTCAATCCTCTCAAAACAATCACGTTGGAATTGAAAGACATTGTATTCACTCCCCGGTTCAGCGATATCGATCAGATGGTAGGGAATATCCCCATATTCATGAAGATCCTTCCCCGTGCCAAGATCCATCCCCCGATAAACCTGACGTGAATCGGCAGAAATGATTTCACCGGCGAAACGGGTCGCGACTTGTACCGCCAGTCCAGTCTTCCCCCCGGCGGTGACGCCAAGAATGACCAACAGGTTGTAGGGCTTTTTCATCGGTTCATATCCTTTTTGCAACTGTCTGAGAATACAGGAAAAGAGCTGCATTGAACAGGAATTATCTGCTATAGTCCAGTCGATTCTAACCCTGTTGTCCCGAGTGATCATGACCGAAAACAAAGCAAAAATTCTGACCCGCGATCAACATTCTATCTCCCGAAAACAGATTGATAGCGACACCCTTAAAGTCCTTTACCGCCTCAATCGGCATGGCTACAAAGCCTATCTGGTTGGCGGTAGCGTTCGTGATCTGCTGCTGGGTCGCCAGCCAAAAGATTTTGATATCGGCACCGATGCCACCCCCAATCAGGTGCGCAAATTATTCCGCAACAGTTTTCTGGTCGGGCGGCGTTTCCGGTTGGTCCATATCTATTTTTCCGGAAACAAACAGATTGAGGTTGCGACTTTCCGCCGCCACCCAAGAGAGGATGAACTTCCTGACGATCCCGACAAACATTTTCACTTTGTGCAGAATGTTTTCGGTTCACCTGCTGAAGATGCCGCACGCCGGGACTTTACAATTAACGCCTTGTTCTACAATATTGCCGACTTTTCGGTCATTGATTATCTGGGTGGGCTGAAAGATTTAAACCAGCAGCGACTTCGGGTGATCGGTGATCCACAAATTCGCTTTGTCGAAGATCCGGTACGGATGCTCCGGGCCATTGAGTTTTCCAAGCGACTCAATTTTGCTCTGGATGAAAATATCTACTCAGCAATTGCCAACCACAAAGAACGACTGGCAACAGCTGCTCCAGCCCGGATCCGGGAAGAGATTATGGAGCTATTTCGCCATAAAATTTCTGCAGTTGTTCTGGAACAATGTCGTCATTTAGGAATGTTGCCCCATTTGCTCGCAGGATATCCGGGAACCGATGAGAGCATTGCCTTGTTGCAGAAGATTGATGCGAGGACCGCAGCGGGAATCCCGATTGAAGAGAGTTTTGCCATCGCAGCACTCTACCTGAGATTATTCATGGACACCTGTCCCCCGGACAGATCAACCGACCTGACTCAGGCACTCCAAAAGGTGAATGAAATCATCAACCCTCACTGCAGCTATTTCACCATTGCCAGTGGAATTCGCCAGCAAATTCGCGAACTGTTGCTGGGCTGTTTTCGTCTGGCACGTGGGCACGGCTACCGGGGAGAAAAACGCTTCCTGCATCATCCAGCAACCCTCAAAAGCCTTGAACTGTTCACCCTCTGGAGCCAGGTTCATCCAGATTTGCTTCCCTTGAGCAAAAGTTGGAGCCGAGCCATCAACAATTGTTCAACAGAGAAGAAGATCTCCCGTCCGCCACGCAGACGGCGCAAAAAAACATCTCGATCTGGCCAGGTTAAAGGGCAGGGACAGGCTTGACAATATTTGTGGTTTCAAATTAATTTATTGTAACGACATCCACCTCCTGCTACTATCCACAGGAATCTATCCATCGTGTAGAGACAATTGGGTCAATGCAAAATAAAAATGTCAAACGATTTAAATTTCAAGGGATAGCAATGCAGAGACAATCACTTTCAACTTCCAACTGTTTCACTCTATGAAACAAAGGGAAGACTCACCTGAATTAACTCCTGTGAGGTATGACCATACGGCACATGGTTCCTCGACACCAGGGGTGCAGCTCACGGCAGAAGCAACGGCTAAAATGATTGTCATTGGCGCTTCAACCGGGGGGACTGAAGCAATCCGCAAGGTGATCGAAAAATTTCCAGAGACCACCCCTGGAACAATCATCGTCCAGCATATGCCGGGTAGTTTTACCAAAATGTTTTCAGAGCGCCTCAATCAACTCTGCCCAATGGAGGTTAAAGAAGCCGAGCATGGGGATCGGATTCGCAATGGATTGATCCTCATCGCTCCCGGAGGAAAACAGCTGGAAGTTATCCGTTCTGACGGGTTCTATGAAGTGCGACTCGGCGGCACGGAAAAAATCAGCGGACACTGCCCCTCAGTCGATGTGATGATGCATTCGGTGGCAAAATACGTGGGAGCAAATGCGGTTGCCGCAATACTTACCGGGATGGGTCAGGACGGTGCCGAAGGGATGCTCGCTATGAGACAGGCTGGTGCCCGTTGTATCTCACAGGATGAGGCATCCTCAGTGGTTTTTGGAATGCCGAGGGTCGCCTATGAAAAGGGGGGGGCAGAACGGCTGGTACCACTCGACAATGTTGCGACATCGCTGTTAAATCTGCTTGCCTGAGTTGAACCTCAAAAGCAACATGGGCTTAGCCATAATCGACTAAGCCCATGTCATTGCATATATCGTTCTAAGATACGTTAGTGTTCTACCTGAACCTGTCGCATTGAGGTATAGAGCGTACGAACCAGATCGTACTCAAAGGGTGATCCGGTTCCATGGTAACGGAACGGCTGACGTTTTCGTTTGTCAACTGCAGTGACAGCACTGAAGATCAACTTGATATCATTATCTTCCATCCAGCCATTCTCAACCTGGCTGTAAGCATAGTTGAAGGCCACCATATCGGCAACAAGACCTGTGGTATCACGCAAGTTGGAAGGACCAAGAACCGGCAAGACCAGGTAAGGGCCGTTGCCAACGCCATAATGCCCAAGGGTCTGGCCAAAATCTTCCGGTTGCCGACGAATATTCATACTGGTCGCCGGATCCCAGAGCCCCGCCACACCAACTGTGGTATTGATGGCAAAACGGGCCAGAGTTATCCCCGTCTCCTTAAACTTTAACTGCAGGAGATTGTTGGTAAAATTAGTAAATTCGTAGATATTATCAATGAAGTTTGAAACTCGATCCTCAGCATAATCGGGCATGATAAAGGTGTAAACATTGACAATCGGCAGAAAAATAAACTTGTCAAAATAGTAATTAAACCGGTACACGCCGCGATTAAAACCCTCCAACGGATCACTGACCTGCACCTCACCTTTTGCACCGTCCTCAATTTGGACAACCTCATCAAATTGACGCAGAGGGGGTTGAGTATCGGCAGTCTGTTTTGGGATGGTTGAACAGCCGCTCAACAGTAGAATAGTCAATACGGTGATCAACAGCACTATTTTCACTCGAATAGATTCAGTCATGATCAACCCTCCTGTCCGTCAAAAAAGTTAACCATAAAACGGACCACGTCGGGATGGTTCATATTGCCGCAATGCCCCCCCGTTGGATAAATTTGTGCCCGATCGCCGAAAACTCCGTGCAGGTAATCAACCTCACCAGGCTCCATAATGATGTCATCCTGATTATGTAGCAAACCGATCTTTTTGGAACTGCGGAGGTACTTTTCGATATGGTTCAGACTGAGCTGATCAATCAATTGCTGCTCGGTAAGATCTGGATCCTTGGCATGGAAATAGGGATAGAAATATTCATGGAAGTAATCGGTAAATCCCGTTCTGATACCGACCATCATATAAGGGGTCAACGAGGTTGAATTGTTCATCTTAACATTTTTTTGTGTAATATATCCCCCACCGCGCATCACATCTGCAGTAAACATCATATCAGCAGAACTTAGCGCAAAAGAGAGGCCAACCAGTGATGCCAGAAAATCCTCCCGTGGTGGACGACGCTTGTAAGCCTTGTAGATAAAATCTCCACTTAAATCAAAATAGCCCATCTCCGCATAGAGACTGGAAAAACTTTTGAGAAGATCCTGATACCACACATTCAAATTTTTGATTCCGCCGGGAATATTTCCATCCAGCAGTTTATCAAGCCTTGAGACCGAATTATATAAACTGGCAGGAGGATTGACCAACAGCACTCGCTTAAAATTGAATTTTTTCTCTGTCTCATCAAGCAACGACACATAAGCTGACTGAATTCCACCAAGGCTATATCCGGTTAAATAAAAATCGGTCACCTTGATCTTACTCTTCACCTTATCCAGGGCAAGCCCCATGGCCCGATAGAGATCCTCAGCGTCATCATAAAGGTAACCCGGCAGCATTGATTTTGAGGCGTTGATAACAAAACTTGAATAGGTGGGTGAAGAGATAGAGATGACATGATAGCCCGCCTGATAAAAGGCTTTCTGCATGTGAATCATCTTGGGGGAATTGTACCGGGCTCCGGTTCCGGCAATAATAAAAATCAGCGGAGCTTCATCCTTCTGGTAGACCAGAGAGCATTCTAACCCTTGATCATACCAAAAAACGTCTGGCGTTTTACGCTCTGGAAAGGGGTGGATCCGGAAAACCTTGGTCGGTACTTTCTCAGGCAATTTAGCCTCATAAACCGCCGGAACTTCCATAACGGTCGCTTCATATGGATTAACATATGGAAAAAAGTATGGCTTTTTTGCAACCGCCGGACCAACCAGTGAGCAGGTAACCAGAAAGGTTAGAACCAGCAAGAAGATTTTTCTCATTATTTCCTCCTGTATCTTATGAAATTAAACTCGTGAGAGGTTCGCATATATCGTGTTAATCAATTTACTGAATGAGGCCCACTTCCCGAAAGTAACGTTCTGCTCCTGAATGGAGAGGAGCGATAAGGTTTTCAGCCACCTCCATCCGGATTAAATCAGCAAGAGCGGGATGTTGCCGACGGAATAGATCAAAATTATCCATCACCTGTTTAACCACCTGATAAACAGTTTTTTCATCCATATTTGCGCGAGTGAAAAGAATGGCCCTGATCCCGATGGTTGAAATTGGCCCTTTGTCCACCAATCTATCGTAATATTGGGTATCAATTTTGGATGCTGAAAGGTACGCTCTGCTTGCCACCAGATCATCAATAAAGGTCTGATCGAAGGGGACAATGTGAACCTTGCGCTCCCCTTTGGTTGCTTCCATAACCGAAAGGTTGGGATGCCCTACCGTGTAGAAATAGGCGTCGATATCATCGGACTGCAATTTTTCTGAAGCGGAATAGGTGGGATAGTTCAACAAGGTAAGATCCTCTGGTTTCATCCCCAATTTTTCCAGGACCACCCCGGTCGTTTGTTCGTCACTTGAGCCAACAGCTCCAATATTGACCCGTTTCCCCTTCAGATCCACAGGAGCATTGATCTCTGCATCCACAGCGGCAATAAGGGTGAGATCCTCGATATATAACCCGAGAACAGCACGCAGATCTTTCTTCGGTTGATTCGCATAGAGCCCCTCACCATTTTCAGCAAAATAGAGAAAATTAGCCTGGGAAATACCAAAATCGACCGTACCATCAGCCACAATTTCAATATTTTCAACGGATCCTTTTGTGGCTTGGTTGGCCATCCAGCCGCCAAACTCCTGCCGTTTTTTATTGAACATCTTGGCTATCGCACCGCCAGTGCTGTAGTAGACACCGTTGATTCCACCGGTCCCGATGGTTGTGATAGGCTCAGTGGCCAAAGAGGTGACAGGCAGAGTGTAAACCAGCAGTAAAGCAAGGAATGTACTACCGAGGACCCGAGTCAGAACAGGTTTCATGGTTGATCTCCTTTGGAAATTTAAGAAGCAGTAAAACGGTATCTACAGGACAGGGGTATCTATTTCCCTAATCAATATCTGATAGTTATATTTATAATAGATTTAAAGCGGACACTATTGAGACCAGAACAGATTTCATCTATCTCATCTCGATCATAGAAGACCAAGGCAAATCTGATCCGTTCTTTCAGATCATCTTCAAAATATACCTCACCAGAAGTATCGTGTCTAGAAGGTTGTCGGGCTTTGCGAATTGTAACGAGAAGTCGACTGTTTAAGTGCAATCATATATAGATTCTGAGGGATTACAAACGGACAATAGTCATATTTATATAATCATAAGTAATGACTGCGATGAACATATTCAAACTATCTGACTACCTAGCCACATTCAGGTTTGCGGATTGCTTACGAACTACATTTCCCATAGAAACCTCCATGCACATGATATGCGCATGACCTCCTGATAAAATAAATCCATCAAGCATAGATTTTTTCAACATAAAACCAAGATTATCAGTAAAGAGGAAACACCTGACCCTTCACGATCTTTCAG
>JAOZQF010000091.1 GCA_029932345.1 Desulfuromusa sp.
TGGGGGAGTTGCGCAAACGGTTAATGATTGCAGCAGGTTCCTGGCTGGTTGCTTTTCTGGGTTGCTACAGCTTTGGTGAAAAGTTGTTTGAGTATATCGCAGCACCAGTGCGGTTGGCGTTGCCCGAAGGGAGCTCGCTGGTTTTTATCAACGCTACCGAACCATTTTTCACCATCTTGAAGGTTTCAGCACTGGCCGGGTTGGTGGTCGCCTTTCCGGTGATTATCTGGCAGCTCTGGAGCTTTATCGCTCCCGCCCTCTATGGCCATGAAAAACGGCTCGCTATCCCTTTTGTTTTTTTCAGTTCTCTCTGTTTTGGCACCGGAACTTTTTTTGGTTTTACCCTGGTCTTTCCGATGATCTTCTCTTTTCTGATCAGTTATGGAACCAACGTCGGTGGTATAAACGCGATGTTATCAATGGGGGCCTATTTAACCATGGCTTCCCGCTTACTGATTGCTTTTGGACTGGTTTTTGAACTGCCGATTGTCATTTTTTTTCTTGCTCGACTGGGAATTGTTGACCATAAGTGGCTGTCAAAAAATCGTAAATTTGCTCTACTGCTGGCTTTCGTCATGGGGGCAGTATTGACCCCGCCCGATATTTTCTCACAGGCATCTATTGCGATCCCCTTCATTGTTTTGTATGAAATTGGAATTATTGTTGCCCGGATGTTTGGCAAGAAGAAAGTTGTGGTTGATGATGAGGAGGAAGAGGAAGAAGAGGAAGAAGGTGCTGAAGGTGATTGAGATCAATTGATATAAATGTAACTGGTTTGAAATAAAAGCCCGGTCATTGTGATCGGGCTTTTATTTTATTTGAAGAATTTCCCTGCAGCTTGACAAGCTGAACAGAGCAAAGCAAGATGAGAATAACAGATTCCAAATCGGCTGATTGAAAAGTGAAACTATGCGTTTAACGATTAAAATAACTTTTGCAGTAATCCTCGGGGTTGCCCTGATTTTTTCTGTCTATAGCTATTTCTCGATCCAGCGGGAGCGGCAGCAGCTGAAAAAAAACCTCAGCCGTGAAGCACGCCACATCGGTGAAAGTCTCCGTTTTTTGGTTGCGGAAATCTGGCAGCAGCGGGGTGAAGATGTTGCGATTGCTTTTCTAAAAAGGGCTGATCAGGATTATGAGCATACTCTGGTGCGCTGGGTCTGGCTTGATGGTGATGTAGCATTACAATATCAGCCACGGGTTCCGGTTGAGCAGTTGGAGGCTCTATTCAATGAAGAGACGGTTGCCCTGCTTGCCGGGTCACCCGATGGTCAGGATTTTTTATTGACCTATCTCCCGTTGATTACCGACAACGGTCGGGTTGGTGCCATAGAACTCTCGGAATCGATGAATGAGATGCACGATTATGTCCAGGAAAGCCTCCGTCGTTCAGCGATTGTGGTTGGTATTTCAGTTGTATCCGGGCTGTTATTTATGGGGGTTCTCGGAAGTTTCTGGATTGGCCGACCGATGCGTAAATTACATGCGCAAGCGGAACGGATCGGGACGGGAGATCTCACCACCAGCATCAATTTATCCGGGGGAGATGAATTTGCCAAACTCTCTGCCACTATCGAGAGGATGCGTCGTCAACTGGCCGAAGCTCGAGAAGCTGAACAGGTTGCGAACGATGAAAAATATGAAGCATTGGAAAAATTACGTCATACCGAACGGTTGGCGACTCTCGGGCAGCTATCTGCCGGAATAGCCCATGAATTGGGGACGCCGCTGAATGTCATTGCCGGGCGAGCCAAGTTGATTGACAGCTCCGGGATGGAGGGGGTTGATATCTCCCGATCAGCAAAAATTATTGGCGAACAGGCCGAGCGGATGACCCAGATTATCCGGCAATTGCTCAGTTTTGCACGGCGTGGTGAAGCACGCAAACAGACCCTTGATCTGAATATCTTACTCCGTGGTTTGCACTCTTTGTTGGAACCGATTGCCCATGAGCAGGGGATTGATCTGACTGTTATCGGGACAGAACAACCTTTGCCGGTTCATGCCGACTCAGGACAGCTACAGCAGGTATTAATCAATCTGACTTTAAACGGCATTCAGGCGATGGAAAATGGTGGGACGATAACCTTGACCGGTTGCCGACCCGAAGTGACCAATATCCCGGAGAAGCTGAACAATAAAGAGACTGTCTGGGTGTGCATGCAAGTGTCTGATCAGGGGCGCGGCATGGAGCAGGAGACTCTGCAGCAGATCTTTGATCCATTCTTTACCACCAAAGAGGTTGGGCAGGGGACCGGGCTTGGTTTGTCAATTGCTTATGGAATTGTCGAAGAGCATGGCGGCTGGATCGATGTCGATACCACCCTCGGTAAGGGGAGTTGTTTCAGCATCTATCTGCCAGAATTCTCAAGTGGAGAAACGGTATGAAGGAGAATACTCTTCCCGGAAAAATTCTGGTCATTGATGACGATAAGGCGCTGTGTGAATTGCTTGAGGAAGATTTCAGCCGCCGTGGTCACAGTGTCTGGACCGCTCTTAATGTGGGCGCTGCCCGAGAGATACTTCATCAGCAGGATATTGACATCGTTCTGACCGATCTCAATATGCCAGGGGTCAGCGGGATCGATTTTTGTGCTGAACTTCAGCGTAACCGCCCGGATCTTCCGGTTGTCATCATGACCGCATTTGGCAGCCTGGAGACAGCAATTGCGGCAATTAGAGCGGGAGCCTACGATTTTGTCACCAAGCCGGTCGATCTGGATTTATTGAATATCTCTCTCGGACGGGCGTTACAGCACCGTCATTTGCAAGAGAAAGTTCGCTTGCTGAAAGATCAGGTGCGTCGCCATCGCTTAGATGATGAGATGCTTGGAGAGAGTGCGGTTTTTCAGGAAGTTAAACAGCAAATAGCACGGATTGCCAATTTAGATACTTCGGTTCTGATTTGTGGTGAAAGTGGTACCGGAAAAGAGTTGGTTGCCCGTGCTCTGCACCATCAGAGTCAGCGCTGTGACGAACCTTTTGTTGCTATCAACTGTGCGACTTTGTCGGAGAATCTCCTTGAGAGTGAACTCTTTGGCCATGTTCGGGGGGCTTTTACCGATGCACGGGAGAATCGGAAAGGGTTGTTTGTTGAGGCTTCGGGTGGAACATTATTGCTGGATGAAATCGCCGAGTTGCCTCTGACCCTGCAACCTAAGTTATTACGAGTTCTGGAGGATCACAAGGTTCGCCCGTTGGGGGGCAGCAAGGAAGTTGACTGTGATGTCCGGGTGCTGGCTGCCAGCCATCAGGATTTGGCGGATGCGGTTGCCGCAGGTCGTTTTCGCAGTGATCTTTTTTATCGTCTCAATGTTATCCAGCTGGAATTACCTCCGCTGCGTGATCGGGGGCACGATATTTTGCTTCTGGCACTCAAATTCATCCAGCAACTCAGCCAGCGTTTCAATAAGTCGGTGACCGGTCTGGCACAACCGGCGGCGGCTAGTTTGCTGGCTTACCACTGGCCGGGAAATGTCCGTGAGCTGCGTAATATGATTGAGCGCGCCATCGCCCTTACCGATCATGATCAGTTGCTTGTTGAAGATTTCCCCAGCCAACTCAGTCACCCTCATGGCGAAACTTCGTTGTCGGCCGGTTTAGTTGAGGCGGGTCAGATTCTCCCCCTGGAGGAGATGGAGCGGCGCTATATTCGTCAGGTTCTTAACCAGCTGAATGACAATCGGACTTTGGCCGCCCGGCTGTTGGGGGTGGATCGTAAAACCCTCTACCGTAAATTGAAAGAGAGCTGATCAACTCAAAGATTTTCTCTCCTGTGGGGCATTCTGCCCCGCAGGGTGTTTTTGCCCCGCCTTAATTTCATGCAAGTCCCCATTCTATCAGTTTTATCTTTGGCACGATGATTGCTGAATAAGAGATCATAACCTGATTTTTTTTTGGAGATTTCTTTAAATGGAAGCTGTCTGTCTCGATCATCACCCACAAATACTGCTCGCTGAGGATGACCTGGAGTTGCGCGAACTACTGACACTTGTTTTATCACGCGCTGGATATCAGGTCACAAGTTGCGACAATGGGTTACAGCTATTGGAACATCTGGAACATGCTGATCAATATAATCTGATCATCAGTGATGTGCGGATGCCGGCACTGACGGGCCTTGAGGTTTTGGAAAGCCAGATCGACAATCCCCGTTGTCCCCCTTTTATCTGTATGACCGCTTTTGGTGATGAAGTAACCCATGCTGCGGCACGTCGTTTTGGTGCCAGCGCAACGATTGATAAGCCTTTTGATCTGGATGAGATGATTGAGTTGGTTCATTACACTTGTCTCCGAACGAAAACAGAGAATTTGTCTGTAAGGAGTCGATCATGAGGATGGTTAAGCATTTAGTTTTTCTTTTACTGGTTACTTTTCTGGCAACTGGAATAAATGGGTCATTACTAACCCGGACTGCAAGTGCACAGGATGCCGGGAAGGAGAACCTGCGGGAAACCGGTAGAGCTTTTCGTAGTGTTGCCAAACAGGTTGGCCCGGCAGTTGTCTTTATTAAGGTGGAGAAAGAAGTTAAACAACAAAATATGGGTTCGGGCTCCCTGGGTGGAAGTCCTTTTGGCGATGAATTTTTTCGGCGCTTTTTCGGTGAACTGCCACAGCAGAGAAAAACACCGAGAAAAAATCCACACCACAATGAGATTGGACAAGGTTCAGGTTTTATCATTTCCTCCGATGGCTACATTATGACCAACAATCATGTCGTTGGAGATGCCGATAAAGTCACCGTTCAATTGTTGGATGGAAGTGAATATGAAGCAAAAATTATTGGTACTGATCCTCCAACTGATGTTGCTCTGATCAAAATTGATGTCGACGAAAAACTCCCGGCTTTAAAACTGGGAGATTCCAATAAACTGGAGGTTGGCGACTGGGTTCTGGCATTCGGTAACCCCTTTGGCTTGTCCCATACTCTGACCGCCGGGATTGTTAGTGCCAAAGGTCGCAGTGGTATTGGTCTGAACGATTATGAAAATTTTATCCAGACAGATGCCGCGATCAACCCTGGGAACTCAGGTGGGCCACTGGTCAATTTGGATGGTGAAGTTGTGGGAATGAATACCGCAATTTATAGCCGTAGTGGTGGTTATATGGGGATCGGTTTTGCAATTCCGATCAACATGGCCCAGAACATCCGGCAACAATTGATCAAGCATGGTGGCGTAACTCGTGGTCGGCTGGGGGTTTATATTCAGGAATTGACCAAGGATCTGGCAGATTCTTTTGCCATTGATCGACACGAGGGAATTCTGGTTTCACAGGTGATGGAAGATTCTCCCGCAGAAAAAGCCGGTCTGCAGCAGGGTGATGTTATTTTAAAACTGAATGGTGAGAAGATCACCAAGATTGCCACTTTCCGCAATAAAATTGCGATGACCAGACCGGAAAGCCAGGTAGAATTGCTGGTTCTCCGCAATGGCAACAAGAAGAAAATCAAAGCAACGATTGGAGCCATGGATACTGATGAAAATGGTCATCCTGTCGGAAGTAACAAACTTTCGGAACTTGGTATGAGCCTGCAGAAATTAACCTCTGATCTTGCTGAACAGCTTGGTTATACCGGGTCGCGTGGAGTCCTGGTGGTTGAGGTTGAACCAGGTTCAATCGCTGCCCGAGCCGGGATTCGTCGTGGGAGTCTGATTGAGGAAGTTAATCGAGAAGAAGTGGAAACACCCGAACAGGTAAAAGCACTGATTAAGAAGAGTGACAGGAAAACCGTCCTTCTGCTGGTGCGGCAAGGGGATGCAAGTCGTTATTTGGCATTACGGATCAAGTAAATAGCTTAACGAGATCGACAGACGCTCTGCTCAGCGTCAGATGATCTCTAGAATTATCGAGGGCAATTGGTGCTCTGCTCAGCACCAGACGCCTTCCATAAAAGATTGTGGACGTTACCTCCTACGTCCATTCTGGGGAACCGGCAGGGTTCCCCATTTTTTTGTCTTTTTTTCGCCGTAGAGTTATTTTTACTGCAAACTGTCGCTATTTGTTTTATATCTGATCAAAGAATGTATCTGTGTCTGACAGGATGGGAGAGTCGGGATGAAAATAAAAGCGTTGATCGGTTTGGTTCTTTTGATTCCGGTACTTATTTATGTATGGATGAATGGTTCTCCGGTTTCAATCCATTTTATAAAGTGGGAATATGCTGTACCACAGGCGTTGCTGGTTCTTTCAACCCTTTTAGTCGGAGTGTTCCTGGGATTGTTACTCAGCCATGCCTGGCGGAACAAAGAGAAAAATCTGCAGAAAAAAAATGAAAGAAAAGCCAGAAAATTGCAAAAAACGGAAGAAAAGTTGCTGAAGCAGCAGGAGAAGGAACAAAAAACTGCAGAAAAAAAATCGGCTGAATCAACAATGGTCAGTGAAGAAAATCAAACTCAGGATCGAGATCAAGTTTAATCTTCACCCGCTTCGGGGATGACCGCTCGAACGGTTATGTTGAAGCTCTGAAACTGCTGTGACATGATCATCCCAGTGCGACATCCAACATCATCATCACAGTGAAACCGAGCATGGTTCCAAAGGTGGCGGTATCGGTATTTCCCCCTCGTTGCGCCTCAGGAATAACCTCTTCTACAACAACAAAGATCATTGCTCCAGCAGCAAATGAGAGGGCAAAAGGTAGAATAGGCTGGGCGATAAGAACCAGTGCTGCTCCAGCTACCCCGGCGACAACCTCAACCAGGCCGGAGAACTGGCCGAGCATAAAGCTGCGATGACGCGACAACCCATCACGGCGCAGGGGCACTGAAACGGCCAACCCCTCGGGGAAATTCTGAATCCCGATGCCTATAGCCAATGCGACCGCTCCTGCCATTGACGCCTCTGGAAA
>JAOZQF010000092.1 GCA_029932345.1 Desulfuromusa sp.
TGTCGGGGGGAGAAAGTTTTATGGCGGCGCTGTCGCTGGCTCTCGGCCTCTCCGATATCGTACAGGCCCACGCCGGGGGGATCCATCTCGATACTCTGTTTATTGACGAAGGGTTTGGCAGCCTTGATCCCGAATCCCTCGATCTGGCTATTCGGACGCTGATCGATTTGCAGTCTGCGGGGCGGATGATCGGGGTGATCTCACATGTTGGTGAACTGAAAGAACAGATTCCGTCGCGAATCGATGTCCTCAGTGGTCGACTTGGAAGTTCTATCAAGCTCTCAATTTAACCCGAATCAACTGATTCAAGTTTAAGGAATGATCTGTGGCCAATTATCTTGAAAATGTGATTTCTGCCGCTGCTGATGGAGCTCTGGTGCTAACCGCCAATAAAAGGCTGTTCCGCCATTTGAGGGATCAGTTTGATCAACGGATGGTTGCTGCGGGAAAGCAGGTGTGGTCGACCCCGCAGATTTTCAGCTTTGATGGCTGGTTGAAGCGTTGCCTTGAGGAGTTGGGGGAGGGGTGGCGGCTACTGAATTCTCAGCAGCAACAGTGGCTGTGGGAGCAGGAGATCGAGACCTCTTCACGTGGCACCTCCCTTGAACTTCTGCAGCTTTCAAAGACAGCTGAAAAGGGGATTCAGGCTCATCGGTTGTTGTGCGAATATGGGTTGACCCTCGAAGGGGAGTTTCTGACCGGGGATCAACAGATTTTTTATCGTTGGCAACAGAATTACCAGCGTCTTTGTGAAAAACGGCAGTGGCTCGATCCGGGTGAGCTTTCACGGAGAATTTGCAACGCCTTGAGCGACAGATCCCTGGAAATACCCGACTCGGTATTGCTGGTCGGTTTTGATCAACTTTCACCAGGTTTACAACAGTTGATGGCGATTGTTGATAGTGCCGGTGGCCGGTGTCGTGAAGTTTCACTGCAGGGTTCTCAGGCTAATCGAATGATCCGTTTTGCCGCTCAAGACGGTCGTCATGAAGTTGAGATGGCGGCACGGTGGGCGCGGCGATTGCTCGATCAGGGGGCAGCCTCAATCGGGGTGGTGGTTCCCGATCTGCAGGTTCGGCGCAGTCAGATTGAACGGCTGTTCCGCGACCAGATCGATCCGCAGGCGACGGTTGCTCTGGACGATGATGAAGCCGTTTTTGGCTTGTCTCTGGGAGTGCCGCTGCTCGAGCAGGGGGTTGTCCATGCCGCTCTCGAATTGCTCGGTTCAGGTCGTCGTCTCACCCTTGAACAGATTTCTTTTATATTGCGAAGCCCCTATCTTGGTGGAGCCGTCGCGGAGGGTGACAGTCGAGCCCGTTTTGACCGGAAACTTCGCTCTTTCCGTCAGCAGTCATTCACCTTGTCGCGACTTAAATCGCTTCTGTCAAACAAATCAGATCTTACAACTCTTGCAGCCACCATTGACCGTTTGCAAACAGCTGTTACACAGACAGAGCAAGTGCTTCCGGGTCTCTGGGCGGAGCGATTTGCCGACGAATTGTACCTCCTTGGCTGGCCGGGGGAGAGGACAACATCGAGCAGTGAGTATCAGGCAATCAAGGTGTGGCAGGAAAAGGGTCTGGCGGCACTGGTCGCCCTCGATTCCCTGCAGCAGCCGATCAGCAGAGGACGGGCGTTGCAGTTGTTGCGGCGGAGTTGCCAGGAGATTGAGTTCCAGCTTGAATCGGTTTCCGGGCCGGTTCAGGTTGTTGGTCTGTTGGAATCATCCGGACTGAACTTCGATCATCTCTGGGTGATGGGGATGGGGGAGATGGTTCTTCCTGCCCGTCCGCAACCGAATCCGTTTATCCCGGTTAAACTGCAACAACAATATGAGATGCCTCACGCCAGTGCTGCCCGGGAACTGCAGTTTGCTGAACAGGTGATCGCACGGCTGCAGGGGGCGAGTGACGATATTGTTTTCAGCTATCCCCGGCATGATGGTGATACTCCGCTGCAACCCAGCCCGCTGATTCCTGTGGCGGCGGTCGAAGGGATCCCTGAAGTGGCCGAAGAGCAGGATGTTGTAGCGTTGCTGAAGAAGGCAAAGGTTCCGTTGGAACAACTGGCCGATTTGCGTGGACCGGCTTTAGCGGCAGGGCAGGTTGACGGGGGGACGCAACTCTTGAAAGATCAGGCTCTCTGCCCGTTTCGGGCTTTTATCCATCACCGCTTGAACGGTGAAAAACTGGCTGAGGCGACTCCCGGTATTGATCCGATGACGCGGGGTAGTCTGCTCCACCTGGTTCTGGAAAAAATCTGGCAGCAGTTGCACGATCAGTCAAATCTGCTGGCTCTCAATGAGCAGCAGCGTGCCGAGTTGATTGCTTCTCGGGTTGATATAGTATTTGCCGAATATTATACGACCCGGATGGCTCCCCCGGAGTCGTTATTGCAACTTGAAGCCGAAAGGATCTCGATTCTGCTGACCGAGTGGTTGGAGCTAGAGGGGGAACGGCCACCGTTCAGAGTTGTCGAAACGGAGAAGCAACACACCGAACAGATCGGACCACTACAGGTGAGCCTTAAAATTGATCGGATTGATGATCTGGATGATGGCGGTCAGTTTATCATCGATTATAAAACCGGAGCCAATATCGATTCAAAAGATTTTCTCACTCAGCCGCTGATTGAACCACAATTGCCTGTTTATGCCGTTGCCACTGCAGATACGACAACGGCTGGAATTGCTTTTGCACGATTGCAGCGGGGCAAGTGTGAATTTTCCGGAATTGCCCGGAAAGAGGGGTTGCTGAAAGGGGTCAAAGAATTTTCCAGATATCCGCAGGCTGAAGATTTGGGGATTGGCAGTTGGGAGGAGTTGAGAACTTTCTGGCAGCAGGAATTGACTCAACTGGCGACCGATTACGCTGCGGGTGAAGCAGCCGTCAACCCTTACGATACGAAAAAAAGCTGTGAATATTGCGATCTGACCGGTCTCTGCCGGATTGGAGAAACAAATAGTTCATCGGGAGGGGAATGATGATCGTAGATGCCAGGCAGCGTGCCGATGCTATTGATGTGAGTCGTTCGTGTATTGTTCAGGCTCCAGCGGGGTCGGGGAAGACCGAACTGCTGATTCAGCGGATTCTGGCACTTCTCGCCAAAGTGGAACGGCCTCAGCAGATTCTGGCGATCACCTTTACCAATAAGGCGGCTGCAGAGATGCGTCAGCGACTGCTTGGTGCCCTTAAAGGGGCTGCTGCGCCGTGCCCGACCACTCCGCACGAAAAGCTCACCTGGGAGCTGGCGACCCGTGCGTTAAACCGGCATGGCGACCATTTGCTGCGCAATCCGTCGCAGCTGGCGATTCAGACTATCGACAGCTTTAATGCGACGCTGGTGCGTAAGATGCCGTGGCTTTCGCGCTTTGGCAGTTTGCCAGAAATGGGTGACGATGCTGACGCTCTCTATCAACAGGCCGCAGAGACGTTGTTGGCGAAGCTTGGTGATGATGATCACGGTGGCCGGCAGATTCGTCTGCTGTTACGCCATCTCGACAATAATGTTGCCGGGGTGCAAAAAATGCTGGTCGCGATGCTGCAACGACGCGATCAATGGCTGCGCCATCTGCTGAGTTGTGCAGAAAATTCGCACCAGAGTTTACAGCTGGGGCTGGAAGAGTTGTGTGTTGAGCAGTTAACCCACCTCAAAGCAAGTTTCCCCACCGAGTTGGCGGACGAGTTGCTGTTCTGCCTCAACTATTCACTGGAAAATCGCGATGATTCCAGCGCTGATATCTATTTTAGTATACTTCCCGACTGTACTTTTGCTGATCTTTCCAACTGGATGTTGATCGCCGACTTGTTACTCACCTCTGCGGATAAATTGCGTAAAACTGTCACCAAGAACAACGGTTTCCCTGCTGGAAAAGAAAATAAAACAGCAAAAGAGCGGATGCTGACGTTATTAAACGAGCTCGATCCTGACTCCATGTTTATCCAGAAACTGGCTGCAATCAGACCATTGCCGGTCAGCGGCTATTCTGACCAACAGTGGCAATTACTGCAGGCGTTGATCGAACTGCTGCCAATACTGGTTGGTGAACTGTGGCTGGTATTTCGTCATCGCAGTCAGGCGGATTTTGCCGAAGTTGCCATGAAAGCGAGTCAAGCCCTGGGTGAGGTTGATAACCCGAGTGAATTACTGCTGCAGATCGACCACGATCTTCACCACATCCTTGTTGATGAATTTCAGGATACCTCACGTCTCCAATATCAGTTACTCAATACCCTGATAGCAGGGTGGAGTGCCGGGGATGGGCGGACGCTGTTTCTGGTTGGCGATCCGATGCAGTCAATTTATCGTTTCCGCGAGGCGGAAGTGGGACTGTTTCTCAAAAGCTACAGTGGTGAGTTTGGCGAATCCGGACTGGAGCTTCAGCCGCTGCAGTTGAGTTGTAACTTTCGTTCCCAGCAGGGGATTGTGGATTGGGTGAATCTGGCGTTTGCTGATATTTTTCCAGCTGAGACCGATGTTGCGCTGGGGGCGGTTCCCTTAAGCCGGGCTGTCTCCATCGAACCACTATTGTCTGCTGCTGCGTGTCAGGTTCACCCTTTTATCGGTCAGAATGATCGTGCAGAAGCCCAACGGGTTGTCGATCTGGTGAAACAGGCGAGGGCTGAAGACCCGGATCAGGTGGTGGCGATTCTGGTGAGGGGGCGCAACCATCTGCGGGAAATTTTGCCGTTGCTGCGCCAGAATAACATCGACTACCAGGCTAAGGATATTGACCCCCTCACGGTCAGACCTTCAGCGCTGGATGTTGTCCATCTCACCAGAGCACTGCTGCATCGGGGTGATCACCTTTCGTGGCTCGCGGTGCTGCGAGCTCCCTGGTGTGGTTTGACCCTTGATGATCTTGTCCTGTTGACAGCAGATACTTCTGCAGGATTAATTCCGACCCGGCTGGGTGATGAAAGAATCAAATCACAACTTTCAGATGATGCCCAACAACGGCTGGAGCGGGTCTGGCCGATCCTTCAGGTGGGTCTGAAACGGGTTGGTCGGTTGCCGTTGCGACAACTTGTTGAAGGGTGCTGGCTGGCGTTGGGTGGCCCCGCTTGCTGCGATGACGAGGGGCGAGCTGATATATTGCAGGTACTGACTCTCATCGAAAAGCTCGACCGTGGTGGCGACCTTGAAAGCTTCGATCGCCTCGATCGGGGGTTGAAGAAATTGTTTGCAGAACCTGACGGTGCTGCTGGTGATCATTTGCAGATTATGACCATTCATAAGGCGAAGGGGCTTGAGTTTGATACGGTTATTATCCCCGGCCTCGGTAAAGCTACCGGGCGTAACGATGCCCAGTTGTTGCGTTGGTTGGAGCACCCTGATTTCGGCTTGTTGCTCGGGCCGGTCTCTGCCAAAGGGAGCGATGAGAAAGATCCCATCTACCAGTTGATTAAACGGTTGGAAGATGAAAAGGATGACCTTGAAACATCACGCCTGCTGTATGTTGCGACAACCCGAGCGATTCGTCATCTGCATCTTCTCGGGCATGCGAAAGAGCGCTCAAATGGCGATCTTTCCGCACAAAGCGGATCGCTGTTGAAGAAGCTTTGGCCCGTTGTGCAAGAAACTTTCAGTAGCGCAGAAAGGCTGGATGAGATTGATAAAGAACCATTCTCTCCTCCGCTATTGAACCGATTACCTGCCGCCTGGACCCTGCCACAGCCCGTTTCAGTCGCGGTTCCGGTTACGACACGAATTGCTACGGCATCCTCTTCTGACAGCGCTGCGGTGTTCAGTGGTTGGGAAAATCCCCTCCATCGTCATGTCGGGACTCTGGTTCATCTGCAATTGGAGCAACTGGCACGGCACGGGATTGACAGTTGGTTGAATGAAGATCGTGAAGGATTACAGCAGCGATTGAAATATTCTCTCAGTCGTTACGGAGTTGCTGCTGCTGATCTTGATAGTGGGGTCAAGCGGGTTGTTGCGATGATAAACACCATGGTGGCGAGCCAGCGGGGTCGATGGATTCTTGAGAACCATCCGGAAGCGCAATGTGAACTTCCGTTGACCGGAGTTGTCGATGGGCAATTAATCCATGCCATCATTGATCGTACTTTTGTCGCGGAGGGATATCGCTGGGTGATTGATTATAAAACCAGTGTTCCTGTGGCTGGTGAATCAGAAGGGGAGTTTTTTAATCGTGAAGCAGACCGTTATCGGGGACAGCTGGAGACCTATACTCGGCTGCTGTCTTTAAGGTCTGCTCAGTTTTCAATCAAATCAGCACTTTACTTTCCGTTGATTGATGGATGGTACGAATTTTAATGATTAGCTGTTGCACTGAACTAAAAGATTGTTAAATTGCGCAATCGCTTAATATTTCACCCATAAGATAACTTTTTTGCGGATTTACTTTGACCAGGTTTTTGATTGTTTGCGGTGCCAGATGCAATCGAAAAGTTGATTCTTCCCGCTTGACCAGGGTTAACTCAATAGTTTTCTTCATCGAACCAATCCGCATCTCTGTTTCAATGACATAGCACCATTCCCTGTCGCCATTGGCAAAAGAGATCAGTTTTCTGGTTTTAACCGGAGTCACCGAGTAGACTTCAACGTCACTATTATCTTGAATGGGATGAACCCCAAAGCTGATCAGTAGATCTTGTCCCTCTTTAAAGGTTGAAAAATCAAAAATATTTAAAATTGATCGTCTCGAGTCCATGACAACCTGAGCTTCAATTGCCGGAATTTTTAACGCTGGAAAAGAGACCCACTCACACCAGCC
>JAOZQF010000093.1 GCA_029932345.1 Desulfuromusa sp.
CGCAGTTCTGCGTAGAAGGTTAGTGCATTATTCAAGAGATCACGATCATGTGTCCAGATCACTTCCGCAGCTGGAGCGGCTGCACGCCAGGTCATGTTCAGATATTCGTAGGTCTCTTCAAGAACGATCAGGGGGTTGCAAAGCCAGGTAATGTTCCCATCTTTGATGGTGAATTTTTCCCGGTTGAGACTTAACCAGCCGGAGAGCAAGTGGGGATCGTTCAATAGCAGTTCAATGGGACGTGTCAACAAGGTCCCTTTTCGATCCAATGTCTCGGATGATGCTTTGACTGCTGCTGGATCATCTGTATAGAGCTTGGCATAATGTTTTTTCATGGCGAAGAAAGCGTAGACAACATCCAGTTTCTGTGCTTCTTCTTTGATTTTTCCGACCAACGTCAGGTACGGTACAACAAAGCGGGTGGTTGGTTTGGCCATGATGTTGTTGCCGATAAACCAGTTAACCAGACCATAATGGAAGCCGAGGTTGGTTGCCAGGTCTGAACCGCGCAGAACCGTGCTGCTTAGCACTTTCGAGAGGTGCTCATAGCTGCTACTTCGGTTTTCCCCTTTGGTCAAAAGCAGGGCAATATTGGAATCGTAGGCACCGGCCAGATGGTAGCGCATGAATTGATTGGTGTCAGGGTTCGGGATGCAGATTCCCTGGTCATCACGAATCTCACCCTCAATCGGTTTCGACCAGTAGCGAATATAACCGCCGGCGCTTGGTGATAGTGAATTGTCGGTCGCATTAAGTCGTGCTTCGGCTGCAGCACCAAAGCGGGGGATACGGACCGGACGAGGCATACGCTCTTTATGTAGCGCGAGTAGAGCCATAGCTTCTACTAATGACTCAACAATAAAGAAATCATCCTTATCTTTCGGGTTGGTAAATTTGAGACTGTAAACCAGTTCGGTCACCCGATGTTCAACCTGAATCCGGGTATTGACCTCCATGAAATAATGGCGGGTTCCATCAACAATACACTCAAAGGTTGAGGCAGAGTCAAGACCAACGGCTTCACCAAAACGTTCGGATTCAGCTTCCATCCGTTTAAGAGTTGTTAGATCCTCCTCCAGTGCTTTCTGCTGATTTTTCAGTTTAGCTTGTTTGGCTTTGGCTATTTCGATCTCCAGGCTTTCCTGAGTAACTGAAATTTCCAGCAGTTTTTGTTCATGCATCTGCAATGAACAATCACGACCGCCCAGAGCGATAGTCCATTGACCGTTGCCCAATAGCTGGATCTCATTATGGCGGGTTTGTTCAATGTTGAGTTCTACCAGAATATTTTTGTTGTCACCAACACCGTTAGTTTTGACTTCATTCAATATTTCACGCACTAATCCGGGAGCATCAGCCGCAGCTTCATTGATTTGTTTGTCGGTTGGTTGTTTGGTTGTCAGCAGTGATGCGCCAAGAATACGTTGTCCTTTTCCGCCACCACCGCCGATTGCTTTCAGTCGGATTCGGGCACCAGGATAACTCTTGAACATTTCGCTACACTCAATTTCGACTTGAGCGCAGAGCTCCTCGATGGAAAAGAGATCGATCCCTTTGTCGTAAGAGGCAAAAAGGATAATATCAGCAAGTTCTGCCAGCGGAGTTGCTGAGTTTTCGAGGATTGCATTATCAACCTTCAGATCTTTTGCTTTGACTAAAGCGACTAATTGAGCGTGAGTTTTGTTTTTCTTCAGTAGGGTTCTGGCGGTAACATTATCAATGCCCGGAGTGACCGAAACATCGACCTGCAGAGCAGTACGTTTGGCCTCATCTTTTTTACCGGCAGCCCGCTGAGTGCCAGAGCATGGGCCAATAAACATGAGCCCGGCAGCTTCAAGAGCTGCAACAAATTCATCATCTTCGGCCATGAAACCATAACCGGAAAAGACTGCATTGTAGCCATTGTCTTTGGCAATATCGATAATCTGTTGAATTCTTTCAACCCGCTCTTCTTTCGATGCCCCAGAATAGTCTGGAACCCGATGAACCCGGCTGGTGTCAGTCAGTTGCCGCAGTTCCGGGGAGAGGGCGTTCGGATAGACAATTGAGTCTTTCTCTGAGAGGAGGATACCAAAATGGCTGATCCCCATTTCTGTATAAACATCCATCGCCTCTTTACGAATTGGTCCGCGACAAACGATGAGGGGACAAAGGTCTTCGCAGGAGAATGAACGGATCCAGTCGGAGGTTGACTGACTGAGACGACGGTCTTTATGGATTAACGGATTGTTTGTATATAAGTCTGTCATGGGATTAATCTCCACTTTCCATGTAATTAAAATATAGCGAAAAAGATTTCAGTCCGCAGTGATTAATGGAATTCGCGCTGCACTCCCTGCCATGCCGATGGTTCGTAGTGACGCATGAGGAAGTTGAGGTTTTCACCGAGAACTTTGCGTAAGTCGGTCGGCATAACCAGCGAAGAAATTGAGCCGAGAGCCAGACCTTCTTTCGGATTCATCAGCTCTTTTTCGTAACGTAGATTCAAGGCTGCTTCCTCCAATTTGAGCCATTCAGCGGTCTCTTTTTCGGCATCTTTTTTGGCATTTTCACCACTCATGCCAACTTCAGTGCGTTCCTGAATGCCTGTAGCAATCCGTTGTTTGATTGCTCCGCGTATGGCTCTCAGTTCCTTCTTGTAGACAAATTCTTTACCAGCTGGACCCATGACTGCAAGACGGGTTGTTGGTAAAGCGAGAACCAGATCAGCTCCCGTCGGGTAGTTGTTGTAGGAGGCATAAGCGCCACCGTAAGCATTACGCAGGATCAACAGGATTCGTGGGGTACGGACATCAACGATGGAATCAAGCATCGTGCGACCAGCTTGTACGATTCCCCGTGCTTCCTGCTCCCGACCCGGCAAGAAACCGGTTGTGTCTTCCATGAAGATCAACGGAATGTTGTAGATGTTGCAGAAGCGAACAAACCGGGCGATCTTAACCGCAGAATCACAATCAATCTGTCCTGAAGCAACGGCTGAGTTGTTGGCGACAAAACCAACGACATTGCCACCCAGACGACCGAAAGCGGTGATTGCTTCGCGGGAGCGGGTAGGTTGCATCTCAAAGTAATCACCATGATCACAGATTTGCTGGATGATGATTGATACATCGAACGGGGTATTGAAACCGGTCGGAGAATTGAAAGCCTTCTTCAGTAAGGTATTGATTTCCCAGGTTTTACGATCCAGTGGATCACTGGTTTGCTGGAAAGGTGCCAGGGAGTGATTGTTGTCAGGAACGTAGCTGATCAGCCGAATAGCGGTACGCAGTGCTGCTGTTTCATCTGCAACCGTCAGATCGGTGACTCCCGTTGCGGCATGGACTTTCGGACCGCCCAGATCTTCGGGAGTGATATCTTCACCCAGAACCGATTTGACAACACCTGGTCCGGTCAGGCCGAAGAAGGTATTTTCCGGTTGAATGACAAAGCTTCCCTGCCGTGGCAGGTACGAACCACCACCCGCATTAAAACCGAACATACACATAACTGTCGGGACGACACCACTGATTTTGCGCAGAGCGGTAAAGGCTTCCGCGTAGCCATCAAGACCACCGACACCGGCAGGGACAAAAGCACCGGCAGAGTCATTCATGCCGATCAGAGGTAGCCCTTTTTCTCCGGCCATATTCATCAGCCGTGCCAGCTTTTGACCATTGGTTGCATCAATAGAACCAGCCCGGACGGTAAAATCATGTCCGTAAAGAGCAACATCACGGCCGCCGATATTCAAAATGCCGGTGACCAGTGAAGCCCCATCCAGATTTTTTCCCCAGTTTTGAAAGAGGATGTTTGGTTCACTGTTGGTCAGAACTTTAATCCGTTCCCAGACCGTCATCCGTTGCTTAAAATGCTGTTTCTCAATCTGACCCACTGGAACCGATTTGATTGGACGTTGAGTCAGGTCATAGCCTTCTTTCATGACCTCTTCGTAGGCACCAGTCTGACCCGCTATTTCACCCGGAATTGTGAATTCAACTTTTTCCGTTGCTGCTAGCGGATTTTGCAATGAGGGCTTAACTCTGTTTTTTGACATCTTGGGCATCCCTTTACAAAAATAAATAAATTTTGTCCAACTTGAGGTGGTTTGAGGAGGTGAGTCGGACGGGCATCGGAGTTCCTGTTAAAAATTAGTGATGTTAAAGTTTTTTTGCACTGATAGAAAAGCAAAACACTGTTTTTTACTGTCGCAAACAAACAAAAAACCGGGCATTTTGTCAAGGTAAATTTTATTTAGGGTAAAAAAATACAGTTTAGGTTTAAAAATCTTCAGACCTATTTAATATTTCTCTTTCTTGCGCCCTTTGATTTGCTGTTTTTCTGTGGTTGCTGCTTTTTTCGGTCGGGTTGTTGACTGCCAAACAGTTCTTTTGCCACCTCTTCCCGGTGAATGATTTTTAAAGCCTCCAGGATGTCCGCCTTTGCTTCGGGGCGGTGGAAAAGCAGCAGGGCTTTCTGGAGTCGCCTCTCTTTGACGGTGCGGGGAATATGAATTTTTTTACCACTGAAAGGGTCTCTCCCGGTATGGTAAATACAGGTGGAAAGGCTTCCCGGGGTCGGGGTGAAATCCTGAACTTGCTCCACTTTTAGCCGGTGGTGTTTCAGGTAAAGGGCGACCTCAACCATATCCTCCAAGGTAGAACCCGGATGATTGCTGATCAAATAGGGGACAACCGCCTGGCGCAGTCCCAGCTCTTGACTGTGCTGCCGAAATTGATCAAGAAATCGGGTAAATATTGCTGCACCGGGTTTGCGCATCACTGCAGTGACCCGATCACTGGTCGATTCCGGGGCAACTTTCAATAGCCCACTGACATGGTACTGCAGCAGGTCGGCAAAATACTGTGGCTGAGTTGGTAATAAATCGTAGCGAATCCCTGATGCAATAAAGGTATGTTTGATATCTTTGTGTTGACGAACTTTTCTGAGCAGGCTGATTGCCGGTTGTTCCTCGGTGATCAAGTTTTTACAGATATCGGGGTAAATACAGCTTGGTCTTTGACAAATTTTTTCTGCCGTGGGATTACCGCAACCGAGCCCATACATGTTCGCAGTTGGTCCGCCAACATCACTGATAGTGCCATGAAAATCGTTTTGAGAGCTGAGCTTGTCGATTTCTCTCAGGATCGATTTTTCAGAGCGAGATTGAACAGTTTTTCCCTGATGATGGGTTATCGCGCAAAAGGCACAACCACCAAAACAGCCACGATGACTGGTAATAGAATTACGTATTTGTTCGAAAGCGGGAATCTTTTTGCTGTAACTTGGATGAGGCTGCCGGGTAAATGGGAGATCATAAATTCGATCCAGATCAACTTCCTTTAACGGCAGAGGAGGGGGATTAACGATCAGGTTGCGATTGCCATGCGGTTGTAGCAGAACTTTTGCCGAAAAAGGATTCTCCTGCTCACTCGTCAGTTTAAATGCACGATTATATGCGTCTGTTGATGCTGAAATTTGCTCAAAAGAGGGGAGCTTGATGGCACCCTCTGGAGAGTTTTTTGTAGCAAATGCGGTCCCTTTAATCTCCCTGAGGGTGTCAAGTGGTTCGCCATTGTCCAGACGATGAGTTATTTCCAGCAGGGCTGTCTCCGCCATGCCGAAAATGAGTAAATCAGCTTTACTGTCGATCAAAATTGAGCGCCGGACCTTGTCAGCCCAATAGTCATAATGAGCCAATCGGCGCAAACTTGCTTCGATCCCACCAATGACCGTTGGCAACCCTTTAAACGCCCCTTTGACCGCAGCTGTATAGGCAATGACGGCCCGATTCGGTCGTTTTCCGGCGATCCCCCCCGGAGTGTAGGCATCATTGTGGCGGATTTTTTTTGCCGCCGTGTAATGATTCACCATGGAGTCCATGGCGCCGGCCGAGATAGCCGCAAACAGGCGCGGGCGACCCATGGTGCGGAAAGCATCAGGATCCCTCCAATCAGGTTGAGCTAAAATGCCGACCCGAAAACCTTCACTTTCCAGAAGTCGAGCCAGTAGAGCGGTACCAAAAGATGGATGGTCGATGTAGGCATCACCGCTGATAAACAGGACATCTAATTCATCCCAGCCACGTTCTTTCATCTCCTTGTCATTAGTCGGGAGAAAAGCTGTTTGGTTTTGATTCTGTTTCTGCATCATATTGAAGTCATCATGACAGTTGTTATTTTTTCAGTCCAGAGGGAAAGTCGCTGTTTGTGGAGTCATTCACTCTTTCTTTACTGTTATAGTCAACATTACGTCACACCGGTGGCCTCAAATTATCAACAATTACAAAAGTTTAGAATGTTTGAAAAACTAACGATTGCTGTTATAATTATTCTTGACTCTCCTCAATATAGAGTGTAAATATGACTGCGTTAGTTATCTATTGATGCTGTTTTCTGCATATATTCAAAGGCGGTAGAGTGATGTTTAAAAATGCTTTTGACCTGTACTATGAGGGGTTTCGGTCGATGGTTGTCGGGCGGACTCTGTGGAAGATTATCTTCATCAAGCTATTCATCATGTTTGCCATTCTCAAGGTTTTCTTTTTCCCAAACTTTCTTGCAACTAACTTTGATACTGATGCCGAACGGGCGGATCATGTTTTATCAAATCTGACCCAACCAGCGGCCGATAAACACTAAAGTTTAATATTTAATATATTGTAACCCTGACCACTCAAAGGATAGGAGGAAAAACGTGATTGAGCAGATCGATTTAACCATGGTGAGCTGGGCGAGAGCCACGTTTGC